>JAEEUD010000177.1 GCA_016286835.1 Pyramidobacter sp.
GCAGCGGCTGTGCGCGCTGCCGCGCAGGCCGGCGCCGATCTGATCGAGTTGGGCATTCCGTTCTCCGATCCCACCGCTGAGGGCCCCGTCATTCAGGAGGCTAATCTGCGTGCGCTGACCGGCGGCGCGACGACGGACAAGATTTTCGATCTCGTGCGCGAGCTGCGGCGCAACGTGACCGTGCCGCTGGTTTTCATGACCTACGCGAACGTCGTCTATTCCTACGGCGCGGAGAAGTTCATCGGGACATGCGCGCAGATCGGCATCGACGGTCTGATCCTGCCCGATCTGCCCTTTGAGGAGAAAGAGGAGTTCCTGCCGCTGTGCCATGCCCATGGCGTCGATCTGATCTCGATGATCGCACCGACGTCGGCCGATCGTATCGAGAAGATCGCGCGTGAGGCGGAAGGCTTCCTGTATCTGGTTTCCAGCCTCGGCGTGACCGGCACGCGAAGCGAGATCACAACCGACCTCGATTCGATCGTCAGGACTGTCCGTCGGGCGACGAACGTGCCGTGCGCCGTGGGCTTCGGCATCTCCACGCCCGAGCAGGCGAAAAAAATGGCCGCGCTCTCTGATGGCGCTATTGTCGGCTCGGCCATCGTCAAATTGTTTGCCCAATATGGCCGCGAAGCACCGCGGTACGTGGGGGAGTTCGTGAAAACGATGAAAGATGCGATACGATAGAAAAGAGCCGCCCGACAGCGATCGGGCGGTTCTTCGTATTTAGAGATGAGCTGAAGCGTGTGCTTCAGGACGAAATGAGCGGCAAAGTGCTTTAGTCACGCAGCACAATAAACGTAACGTTGTCGTCGCAGAAAACACCCCGCAAAGCTTCATGTAGTGCGATTTCCGGTTTAGGGGTGTGGAAGGCCGCTTCAAGCTCCGAGTGCGCTAACGCTTCCCAGACGCCGTCGGTGCAGAGGAAGAGAACGTCTCCTTTGTTCAGCTGGACATGACACGACCACAGCCGCAGCGGCGTCAGCTCTGAGCTGGTCCTGATCGCTCCGGTGACGCGGTTTTTGAGCGGATGATGACGCATCTCCTCCTCGCTGATCTCGCCCGAATCGTGCAGTCCCTGGACGATCGAGTGATCGTAGCTGACTCTGCGCAGTTCGCCGTCGTGCCAGTGATAGACACGGCTGTCTCCGCAGTTGAAAACGACGGCCTGGTTACGTTTGACGATTGCACCTGCCGCCACGGCCCCCATTTTGATCAGCTCGCGATGCACGAACGCCTCTTTGGCAAGTCGTGCCTGTGCCGTCTCCAACAGACACGTTAAAAACGGCTCGGTGACGAGATCGGGGCACGTGACCGAGGAAAAAGTTTCCGCGACCAGCCGGGCAGCCACGTCACCGCCCGTATAACCTCCCATGCCGTCGATCACGGCGCACAGCTGTGGACGGCGTAGGGCGTGCAATGCGCGAAACGGCAGAAATTCGCGCGGCGCATCCGTCTCGCCGGCAGAGGCGCGGTACGGCAGCGCAAGCGCGTCCTGATTGATAACCATACGGTCGCCGCATGAAGTGAAATAAAAACATCTCATAGTAAAGGCTCTTTCTTTTGATTTTATCAGAGATTTAAAGTAGATAAAGGCCCAGGTAATATTTTAAGCAAAGATGCTGTTATTATGATACACCGCCTCCGCAGTTTTCTGCAAGAAGGTTTGCGGTAACACAAACATAAGCTGAAGGAAAACTGGGTAATTATGAAAAAGAAAACGCGGTAATAATATTTATAACGTGATGAATTTTAATTTCGCGTTTTGCCCGTAGGCAAATGCACCGAAAAGGTGTAAAATGTGAAAAAAATATCAAGTCCGTTGTTTTGCCGCGTGAAAGGGTGTTTTACCCATGGCGGCCCGCCGAGGGGGCGGGGAAAACGGACCGGTTATTTTTTGTTGCAAACGGCTGTAACGGCGCCGCATAGAGGCGCTGAAAGCGAATCTGATACGCGCAGGGGGGACTGCAAGCGTTCGCGGGGGTGGCGAACGCCATTTTTCGTGTCCGAAGAACGGTATCGTATTTTGATAAATAACGTATGGGGGAGTGTGAATGAATTCCGATGAGTAAGATTTTCAGTTATTTCCCCGGCTGCACGCTCAAGAACAAGGCGCGCGATCTTGACCGATACGCGCGGGCGGCAGCCGAGCGGCTGGGACTCGCTCTGGAAGAGATCCCTGAATGGCAGTGCTGCGGCGGCGTGTACCCGCTGACGAAGGACGAGATCGCCGTTCGTCTGGCGTCGATCCGAGCGCTGGCGCAGTCGGCCAAAGACGGCCGTCCTCTGGTGACGGTGTGCAGCGCCTGCCACAACGTGATCAAGCAGGTCAACCACGACATGCAGACGGACGCTCATATCATCGAGTCGGCCAATAATTATCTGCGAGCCGAGGGGCTTGAATACCACGGTGAGACGCGTGTGATCCATTATCTGGAGCTGCTGCGCGACGAAGCCGGTTTTGACGCGATCAAAAAGGCTGTCGTCAAGCCACTCGCGGACCGCAAGATCGGTGCGTATTACGGCTGCCTGCTGCTGCGTCCTTCGCACGTGATGGCGATGGACAGCGCCGAGAATCCGACGATCATGGAGAACCTGATCGCGGCGATGGGCGCGACGCCCGTCGTTTACGCGCAGCGCAACGAGTGCTGCGGCGGCTATCTGACGCTTGAGGACAAGTCCGTACCGGCCAAACGTGCCCGCGCCATCCTTGAAAATGCGCGCAGCCAGGGTGCCGACACGGTCGTCACGGCCTGTCCGCTGTGCCTGTACAACCTGAAAACTCAGGAAGAAGCCGCCGGCGTGCAGGTGAAATACGTCACCGAGCTGCTGGCCGAAGCTCTCGGCGTAAAGGAGGCGGAGTAAGTGTCTGCGTATCGCGTCACTCAGGAGGAGATCCTCGCCATCAGCGGCGTCGATCCGAAAAAGTGTATGCGCTGCGGCAAGTGCAGCGCGACCTGCCCCGCTTATGACGAGATGGAGTACCATCCCCACGAGTTCGTGGCGATGGTCGAAAACGGCGAGATCGAGGCCTTGGCCGAAAGCAAATCGCTGTATCTGTGCATGACCTGCATGGCCTGCATTCAGCGCTGTCCGCGCCAGGTCGAGCCGGCGAAGCTGGTCGAAGCCGTCCGTGCGGCGGTCGTGCGTCAGAAGGAGCGCACGCATCTGCTTCCCGGTGCTCTGCCCGCCATGGTCGACGCCGATCTTCCGCAGCAGGCGATCGTCAGCGCCATGCGCAAGTACACGAGATAGAAGGTGACGAAGGTGCAGAAAATCGGAGTTTTTGTCTGCTGGTGCGGCAGCAACATTGCCGCCACCGTTGACGTGAAAGCCGTCGTCGAGGCGGCGCGTCACGTTCCCGGCGTCGTCTTCTCGGCTGATTATCAGTACATGTGCTCTCAGGCCGGACAGACGATGATCAAGGACGCCATCCGCGAATACGGACTGACCGGCGTCGTCGTCTGCTCGTGCTCGCCCCGTATGCACGAGGCCACGTTCCGCAAGGCCGTCCAGTCGGTTGGGCTCAACCCCTACATGCTGGAAGTGGCGAACATCCGCGAGCAGTGCTCGTGGGTCCACAAGGACAAGGAAGTCGGCACCGAAAAGGCCATCATGCTGATGAAGGCTGCAGTCGCTAAGGTCACGCTCAACGCCCCGCTGACGGCGGGCAAGTCGCCCGTCACCAAGCGTGCGCTCGTGATCGGCGGCGGCATCGCCGGTATGCAGGCTGCGCTCGACATCGCCGATGCCGGCTACGACGTGGACATCGTCGAGAAGAATCCCAGCATCGGCGGCAAGATGGCCCAGCTGGACAAGACGTTCCCCACGCTCGACTGCTCGTCGTGCATCGTCACGCCGAAGATGGTCGAAGTCGGCCAGCACGAGAAGATCCACATCTACTCGTACAGCGAGATCGAAGAGGTCAAGGGCTTCGTCGGCAACTTCGACGTGACGATCCGCCGCAAGGCCCGTTACGTTGACGAGACTAAGTGCACCGGCTGCGGCGCCTGCATGGAAAAGTGCCCGATGAAGAAAGTCCCCAACGAGTTCAATCAGGGACTGGACAACCGCAGCTGCATCTACATCCCGTTCGCTCAGGCCGTGCCGAAGGTCGCCACGATCGACGCCAACTACTGTCTCAAGCTGAACAAGGGCGCGTGCGGCATCTGCTCCAAGGTCTGCGCCGCCGGCGCGATCAACTACGAGGCCAAGGACGAGCTGATCACCGAGAAGTATGGTGCGATCGTTGCCGCCACGGGCTTTGAAGTGATCGACGTGAGCAAGTACGACGAATACGCCTACACACAGAGCCCCGACGTGGTCACGTCGCTGGAGTATGAGCG
>JAEEUD010000178.1 GCA_016286835.1 Pyramidobacter sp.
CTCAGCTTGCCTCGCGTCTGGGCGGCGGCATGGTCCTCGTCATTGCCTCGTTCGTGTTCTCGTTCTGGCTGAAGTAACCAGAAGGAACGCACCCTCTGAAACAACCCTGCCCGCTCCGGGCCGAACGATCGGCTCGGAGCGGGCGGGATTTTGTTTGCAATGACTTGCTCCGCGGTATTTTACGGCGCACAGGATGTTCGGGAGCTCTTACATCTGACGAAAAATAACATCCTCAGCCCGATACGCGAACAGCGGCATGATCATGCCGGATGATCTGTCAGCTTTGAATTTAGACTTTGCGATACTCTACGGCCTCTCAAACAAGACAGAGGTGGACTCTTCCTTTCTGTTCTCCTTGTTGAACAACTCGCTGTCATTTTCGGGCTTGCAGGAAAACTCCCGATTTGATATAATCGCGCCGTAAATAAGCATAGTCCCTTTTCAAACAGCAGAACAGTATTCCAGTAAGCAAGTATAAAACTAGCCGCCGTTGCGGCTTGCTTGTGCTTGCTTTTGTTTTTTCTGGGGGGAAGGGTGAGGACACTAATGAAATGGGAAAACTTTTTGGTGCCGGACGAGGTCGATCTCTGCCGACTGGCGATCGTGCTTGCAATGACGCCGACGCAGGAGAGTGAAAGAGAAGTGATAGCCGAGTATCAGAAGCTCGGAGTCCGTGGCGCGGCAACGACGATCTCCGGTTTCGGAATCAGCGGCCAGACGGGCATCATCCGCAGTGTCGTCAATCTCTGCGTCAATACGGGGCTGATCGAGCGCAAGCGCTCGCAGGTCCATCCCATTTGCCATTGCGTGCTCGAAGTGACACAGAGCACTCGTGCCTCTGACGCGATCGGGCAGAACTTTCTCTTCAAGGCCGCCGCCGTTCGCCGGCGTGAGGAGTTTGCGCTGTGCTTTTACGGCAATCTCGCCATGCATGAACTTTCCGGCCACAAGACGATCGGTGTTGGTTACCAGATCCTTGGTCAGTAACGCACCGCTCTGCAATTTAATATAGTATACTCAGAACTGTATCACCGAATATGGCTTCACAGTAAGAAAGCATCCGTCCGTTCCCCGCATGCGGGGGCGGCTCGTCGTGCTTTCTTTTTTTATTCTCGGGAGTTCCCTGTGTGAAAGGAGGGCTGTCCCTGTCCATTTTTCGCGCGCCGTTGTTTGGGTGTATCGTTCTTTAATCATGCATAATCATTCAAAGGAGGATAATTAACATGTCAAGCAACACCGTTCCTGTCTCTTCCGGTTCTCTCATCACCCGCATGGGCAACAAGATGCTGCGCTGGTCGCTCAAATACATGCCCGACGCCAGCATCTTTGCCGTCGTCCTGACTTTCATCGCCTTTATCCTCGGCATCACGCTGACGGATCAGGGACCGATGCAGATGATCCAGAACTGGTACAAGGGCTTCTGGGAACTGCTCGGTTTCTCGATGCAGATGGCGCTTATCGTCATCACCGGCTCGTGCGTCGCCAACGCTCCGCTGATCAAAAAAGGCATCGATTCGCTGGCCTGCATCCCCAACAGCGGACGGAGCGCGGCTTTCCTGGTCACGTTCGTGAGCGTCGTCGTCTCGTTCCTGCACTGGGGGCTGAGCCTGATCGTCGGCGCCATTCTCGCCAAGGAACTGGCACGCAACCTGCGCATCAAGAACGTCCCGTTTGAGTATGGCCTGCTCGCTGCCGGCGCCTATGTCGGCCAGATGACGTGGCAGGGCCTGTTCAGCTCGTCGATCGGCCTGTTCATTGCATCGCCCGGCCACGCGCTTGAGGGCCTGATGGGCGTCGTGCCGATGTCTGACTTCATGCTCAACCGTATGAACATCATCGTCACAGTTGCACTGGCCATCTTCCCTGCCCTGTTTGCTGCCATGCTCCAGCCGAAGAATGAAAACGAGCTCACTCCACTTGACGAAAACGCTATCCGCGCCATTGAGAAAGAGAACCTGACGGTGAAAAAACGCCCCGAAAATGCCACTGTGGGCGACTACCTCAACTACAGTCCGGTCATCGCGCTGGCGCTGGTTGCCATGGGCTTCACCTACATTGTCTGGGCATTCATGAAAAAAGGTCTGACAGCGCTTGACTTCAACCTGCTCAATGCGATCTTCCTGTTCACGGGCATCCTGCTCTATGGCAACATCGCCAATTACGTGGCTGCCGTCAAGGACGCGGCCGGCGGCGTTTCCGGCGTCATCTTCCAGTTCCCGCTCTACGCGGGTATCATGGGCATCGTCAAGTATTCCGGTCTGGTCACGATCCTCGCCAACGGCATCGCTGCGATCAGCACCAAGGGCACGTTCTACCTGTGGACGTTCCTGTCGTCGTCGCTGGTCAACATGTTCGTTCCCTCCGGCGGCGGCCAGTGGGCCGTTCAAGGCCCCGTCGCCATCGAGTCGGCACGCCTGATGGGCGCTGACCTGATCAAGACCAGCCTGATGGTCGGTTACGGCAACACCTGGACGAACATGGCGCAGCCGTTCTGGGCCATTGCCCTCCTCGGCATCACCGGACTGGAAGCCAAGCACATCATGGGCTACAGCATGGCGATCATGCTGCTGTCCGGCTTCATCTACGTACTTGCGGCCGTGCTGCCGCTCTAAATCGAGGCGAGCAGAATGAGCAGCTTCGACTTTTCCGAATTGACAGTCAGACGTGCGCACGCAGCGTTCCGCGATGGCTCTCTGACAGTACGCGAGTTGTGCGAGCACTATCTTGAGCGCATCAAGCAGCTCGAGCCCCGGCTGAACTCGGTGATCTGCGTCAACCCAAAGGCGCTTGAGGAAGCCGACGCGGCCGACGCCCTTATCGCTCAGAGCCACGCGTTCGACGGCGCGCTGTTCGGCATCCCCGTTATGCTGAAGGACAACTTCAACACCACGGACATGCCAACCACTGCCGGCAGCGTCGCCCTGAAAGGCTGGGTGCCGCCAAAGGACGCCTTTGTCACCAAAAAGCTGCGAGAGAGCGGCGCGATCATCCTCGCCAAGACAAATCTGCACGAGTTCGCCATCTGGGGCGAGACGATCAGCTCGATCCTCGGCCAGTCGGTCAATCCCTACGATCCCACGCGCACGCCCGGCGGTTCGTCCGGCGGCACAGGCGCGACGATCGCGGCCGACATTGGCATCATCGGCCTCGGAACCGACACGATCAATTCGGTGCGCTCGCCAGCCTCGGCCAACAGCCTGGTAGGCATCCGCCCGACGATCGGCCTCGTTTCGCGCGCCGGCATCGTTCCCTACTCGCTGACACAGGACACGGCCGGCCCCATCTGCCGCACGGTGGAAGATGCTGCCGTCTGCCTCGGAGTGATCGCCGGCTACGATCCTGACGACGCTGAAACGGCCTGGAGCATCGGCCACGAGGTCAAAAACTATACGGATTGCCTCGACGCGGACGCCCTCAAAGGCAAGCGCATCGGCGTGCTGGAAAGCCTGTTCGGCAAGGAAGCCATCAACGCGCCCGTCAACGCCGTGATGGAAAAAGCGATGAAAGTCTTCACGGACAACGGCGCCACACTCGTGCCCGTGAAGGACAACATCGACCAGCCGTGGCTGACCAGTGAGGTTTCGGTACACCTCGACGACTTCCGACACGACCTCGACGGCTACCTTAAAGACCTGCCTGCAGACTGGCCCGTACACAGCATGGCCGAGATCCTTGAAAAAGGACTGTTCCATCCGTTCTCCGAGAGCAACATGCGTGATGCTATGAAGCTGGAAGTCGGCAGCCCGCGCTACCTTGAAAAGATGTTCAACAAGATCGGCGTGCGCACGCATGTGCTCAAGATCATGGCCGACCTGAAACTTGATGCGATGATCTACCCGCACCAGCAGCAGCTGGTATGCAAATGCGGCGCCAACCAGCAGCAGCGCAACGGCGTGCTCTGCTCGTCGACTGGCTTCCCCTCCGTCTGCGTGCCCGCAGGCTTCGCGCCTGATGAAAACGCACCCATCGGCGTGCCCGTCGGCATGGAGATCATCGGCCGTCCGTGGAGCGAGTCTCTGCTGATTTCGATTGCCTACGCGTTCGAGCAGAAGTCTCACTTCCGCAAAGCACCCTTACTGTAACGAATAACTGCCTCCGTTTTTCTCCTCCGTACTGGATCTTGTCCCATAGCGGCAAGGTCCAGTTTCATTTTTGTGTTGCTTCATATATGAAAACCCCGCCTCGCGCCGAAAACGTGAATTTTCAGCGCGAGGCGGGGTTTTCAATTAACAAATAGTCAGTTACTTCAGCAGCTCGGGCAGAACGGCCTGCAGCTCGCTGGTCTTCTCGAT
>JAEEUD010000179.1 GCA_016286835.1 Pyramidobacter sp.
GCGCTGTCGAACAGGGCGATCTTCGGCGTGCTCTACGTGGGCGTGTTCGCCTCGGCGGGCGCCTACATGTTCCAGCAGATGTCGATCCAGCGCATCGGCGCGGGCGCGACCGGCGCGTTCCTCAACGGCTCGCCCGCTCTGGCCATCTTCGGCGCCGTCGTCTTCATGGGCGAAACGATCTCCCCCGTCCAGATCATCAGCGCCGCCGTGATCTTCCTGGGCATCTTCCTCAACGCGGGAGGCGCAAGAAAGGCGTAACACAGCATATCAAACGAGCCGCTCCGGGCATCCCGGGGCGGCTCGTTCTTTTATCGCCTTGCAAACTTCTCGTTCAGATACTCCAGATACGCGCCTGCGTCGAGCTCTGTGCCGGTCGCGCGTTTCAGCAGTTCGGGCGCGGAGAGAGCGCGGCCGTAACGGAAGAATTTTTCCTGCATCCACGCGTCAAGCGAAGCGATGTCGCCACCCGAAAGGTTTGCGAACGCGTTCGGCACGTCGCGCAGCAGGGCGCTTCTCAGCTGGCCGCCGATGATGTTGCCGAGGGCGTAGCTCTGGAAATAGCCGATGTAATCGCCGGCCCAGTGCATGTCCTGCAAAATGCCCTCGGCGTCGTCGCACGGCGTCACGCCAAGCAGGGCGCGGTACTTTTCATTCCAGGCGTCGCGCAAGTCGGCGGCTTTCAGATCGCCGTCGAAAAAGGCCTTTTCCAGCTCGAAGCGGACGATGATGTGCAGGCTGTACGTCACCTCGTCGGCGCTGATGCGGCGCGCAGACGGATGCACGGCGTTGATGCCTTCGTAAAACTTGTCCCGCGAAACGCCGTTCAGCCCGGGAAGCGCCTTTTGCAGCTCGGGATAATGCCATTGCCAGTATTCGCGGCTTCTGCCGACGATGTTCTCGTAAAACCTGGCCACGCCCTCGTGAACGGCGCCGGTGACACCGCCCCACAGGCCGGCGGCGGCAAGCCGCTCGTCGGTCCGCGTGGAATACATGGCGTGTCCGCCTTCGTGCATGAGAGTGAACAGCGCGTCGAGCCGTCCGCTGCGCGCCCACGAGATGCGCGCGTCGCGCGGGCCGGGACGGTTGGTGAGCCCGTGGACGCCGCGGTCGTTGAACGTGACGCAGGTTTCGTCAAGGCCGTTGAAATAAGCCAGCTTTTTGCCAAACTCCGTCACGGTGTCGGGATCGTACTCGTGCCGCAAAAAATCCGGCGTTTCGCACGGCAGGATCTTTTTCAGCAGTGCGGCGACGCCGTTTCTTAGTCTTTCCAGCTCGCGGCTGATCTCACCGAGCGAAAACCCTTCGTCCGTCTGCCCCACGATCGTCTCAAAGACCGGCCGGTCGTGTGCGACAGCGCGGGCCATGCGCGCGCGAATGTCAAAAGCCTTTGCCAGCCACGGCGCGAAGAGCGTGGAGTCTTTCTTCGCTTTCGCCTCGCGCCAGGCGGCGGCGACGGGACCTTTCAGGCGGCTGTGCTCGCGCAGCAGTTCAGCAGGCACGCCGGCCGTGCGGCGGTATTCGCTGAGGAAGATCCGCACCTGCGCCCGGTCGATCTCGTCGTCGATCTCATCAGGCGGTATGGCCGAGAAATAATCAGCCGCCTTGCGGGCCTCTGGCGAAGTCAGCAGCGCCGCCTTGTCCTCGGCCAGCCGCCCCGCCAGACGCGCCCGCCAGGCCGCGCCGTCAGGCGGCAGCGAAGTCCACTGGTCGTAGCGGAACAGGCCTTCGAGCGAGCGGAATTCGTCCAGGCGGCGAAAGATCGCGCGCACGTTTTCAAGATGTTCGGCACAGGTCATTGGCGTTCCTCCATCGATCTCTCAGGTTTGACGATCCTTCTCTGCGGACCGCATTTCAGTCCGACGTTCCGCGCCGTCCCGCGCAGAGTTTTTGCAGATAGCGGCGCAGCGTGGCGAGCTCGGGGAGTTCGGCGTTTTTTCTCAGGCAGATGAAGTCGAGCGAAGCGGTGACGTGCGGGGCCAGCGGCACGGCGGCCACGTCGAAGTAGGCGGCGAACGACTGCGGACCGATGATCACGCCCTTGCCGGACCGCAGCAGGTCCATGTTCGTCTTCATGCTGTCGGAGCGGTAGAGGCGCTTCGGCGTAAATCCGTACTTGCGGCACAGGACTCGCAGCGTGCGGTCTTCCATCGTGTTTTCCAGCCCCGTGACGAGCGCGCAGCCGTTCAGCTCGTCAAAGCGGATCTCGCCCTTCTGCGCGCGCGGATCGTCGCGGCGCATGAGGATGCACTGCGGTTCTTCGATCAGCGGCCAGCTCGCGAAATCGTCCGGTTTTTCCAGCAGCTCCGGCGGCGGCAGACGGTCGAGCGCAAGATCGAGCGAGCCTTCCTTCAGGTCCGCGAAAAAGTCGTGTCCTGCCTCGGTGACAAAGCTCACCTCCACCTCGGGATGCTTATCGAGAAAGCGGACGATCTTGCGGAACAGCCCGTTTGAGTACACGCGCGCTCCCAGTCCGATGCGCAGAACGCGCCGCTTCGCCCCGCCCCGGACCGCGGTCTGGAATTCGTCCCAGGCGTGTGCGAGCGGACGTGCCGCCTCGCAGAACTCGCGCCCCCGCTTCGTCACGGCGACGCCGTGCGTGGTACGTTCAAACAGCCTGCATCCCAGTTCCGTTTCCAGCGCCTTGATCTGCAGGGACAGCGCCGGCTGCGATACGAAGAGCGATCTCGCCGCCGCGGAAAAATTCAGGTGTTCCTCCACGGCCAGCGCGTACAGGACCTGCGTCAGCGTCACTGCGACTTCCCCCTTTCTTCGGACGGTTATTTGTTTTTCTTATCAGCGCAATTATAAAGAAGTATTTGCGCCTTTTCAAGGCTTTTTATAAAATAGAATCATCAGCACCGGAATTTTATTTCGCACACGGGGGGAATCGCAATGACAAAACAGCTGATGTCAGGCAACGAAGCCGTCGCGCGCGGCGCCTGGGAGGCGGGCGTGACGTTCGCTTCGGCCTATCCGGGCACGCCCAGCACGGAGATCCTGGAAAACGCGGCTACATACAAAGAAATCAACGCCGAATGGGCGCCTAACGAGAAAGTCGCCATGGAGGCGGCGATCGGCGCGTCGATGGGCGGCGTGCGCTCGATGGCCGCGATGAAGCATGTCGGTCTGAACGTGGCCGCCGACCCGATCTTCACCTACGCCTACATGGGCGTCAACGGCGGCATGGTCTTCGTCACCGCCGACGATCCGGGCATGCACAGCTCGCAGAACGAGCAGGACAACCGCAACTACGCGCCGTTCATCAAGATCCCCATGCTGGAGCCGTCGGACTCGCAGGAAGCCAAGGACATGTTCCGCGACGCCTTCGACATCTCCGAGCGCTACGACACGCCCGTGATGTTCCGCATGACGACGCGCGTGTGCCACTCGAAATCGCTCGTCGAGCTGGGCGAGCGCAAGACGTTTGACGCCATTCCCTACGTCAAGAACCGCGCCAAGTTCGACGACGTGCCCGCCGTGGCCATGCGCAACCGCCACCGGATGCCCGAGCGCGACCGCAAACTTCTGGCCTTGTCGAACGAGTGCGAGTATAATCATGCCGAGTACAGCGGCAGCAAAAAGATCGGCATCGTCGCCAGCGGCGTGTCGTATCAGTACGCCCGCGAGGTGTTCGGCGATTCCGTGTCGTACCTCAAGCTGGGCATGACCAACCCGCTGCCGATCGAGCTGATCCGCCAGTTCCGGGCCAACGTCGAGACGATGTACGTGATCGAAGAGCTCGACCCGTACATGGAAAACCAGATCAAGGCCGCCGGCATCGACTGCATCGGCAAGGACAAGATCCCCGGCATCGACGAGCTGAACCCCAACATCATCCGCAAGGCGCTGCTCGGCGAAGAACGCAAAGGCGTGCAGGGCAATCCCAACCTCGTCGTGCCCCGTCCGCCCGCGCTCTGCGCCGGCTGCCCGCACCGCGGCTTCTTCTACGAGCTCGGCAAGCGCAAGGACACGGTCATGGTCGGCGACATCGGCTGCTACGCCCTCGGCGGCAGCGAGCCGCTCAGCGCCAAGGACCTGGCCAACTGCATGGGCTCGGCGTTCTCCGTCGGCCACGGGCTGAGCAAGGCATTCGCCCTCAGCGGCCAGGAAAAGACCGTCGTCGCCAGCATGGGCGACTCCACGTTCTTCCACACCGGCGTCGTCTCCCTGGAAGAGGTCATCTACAACGACTCGCACCTGATCTGCTGCATCCTCGACAACCGCAACACCGGCATGACGGGCCATCAGGACAACCCCGGCACCGGCTACACGCTTTCCGGCGAG
>JAEEUD010000006.1 GCA_016286835.1 Pyramidobacter sp.
CCGCGCGGCTGGCAACAGCGGTCTTCATCTGCGCTTTCATGCCGCGCCCGGCGTAGTCCATGTCGGCCCGCAGCCCGGCACGACGGAGGTCATACATCAGTTCCATCGCGTTGAGTCTGACAGTCGGATCGGGACAAACGACATAAGCGTCCATGGCCGGCTCAGCGCCAAACGAGCAGCCCTGCTCGCTCATGACCAGGATCACGCGGTCAAGTCCGGCCGCAAAACCGACCGAAGGCACATGAGGCCCGCCGATCGACTCGGAGAGATTGTCGTAACGTCCGCCGCCGCACACGGCGCTCTGCGCGCCGAGGTCGCCGGATTTGACCTCGAAAGCCGTCTTCGTGTAGTAATCCAGACCGCGCACAAGCGTCTTATCCAGCGTGTACTTGATGCCCAGCCGCGTCAGCCCTTCGGTGACAGCTTTGAAGTGTCCGGCGCACTCGTCGCAGAGACTGTCGAAAATGTCCGGCGCGCCGGCAACGATCTCGTGGTCTTCCTTGCAGTCGAGCACGCGCAGCGGATTACGGTCAAGACGACTCTTGCAGGTGTCGCACAGCTCGTCATAATGTCCCTTGAGGTAGCCGACCAGTTTCTCGCGGTAGACGGGACGGCATTTCGGGCAGCCGACGGAATTGATCACCACTTCGAGGTTCCGCATCCCCAGGGTCCGGAACAACTCGATAGCGGTCATGATCACCTCCACGTCGACAAGCGGGCTGTCAGACCCGACTTCTTCATAATCCAGCTGCCAGAACTGACGATAACGGCCTTTCTGCGGCCGCTCGTAGCGGAACATCGGCCCGGCGCCCCACAGCTTGGTCGGGTTGCCGCCGGGCACGCCCAGCGTGTGCTCGACATAGCTGCGCATCATGCCGGCCGTCATCTCAGGACGAAGCGTGATGCTGCGGTCGCCTTTGTCGGTAAACGTGTACATCTCTTTCTCAACGATGTCGGTCGTGTCGCCGACGCCGCGGCTGAAGAGCTCGGTATGCTCAAAGATGGGCAGTTTCACTTCACTGTACCCGAAACGGCGCGCGATCTCGCCGGCCTGATTCAGCACATACGCCCATTTCCACGATTCGTCGGGGAGAATGTCGCGAACCCCGCGGGGTCCCTGGATCGATTCTGACATCGGAATACCTCCTGATATAGGCGCGTTCATTCAATGCGCCGCGTTAAAGCAAAAAAAGTGATTCGTTCACTACGAAAAATGTATTATACAACGGAAATCCAATCTTGAAAACGACAAATTTTCCCATAGCAAAGCAAGTGCATTTCCATGCCATCATGCAATAATCGCCGAAACCGCTCTCCTTTTCAACAGGAAAAGTGGTTTCGGCGATTCAGTTTCTGAAGGCATTTGGCACTTTTGGCCATGTTTCACGAGGGACAACGGTCAGGATCCGGGCGAAAACAGTGCGCTTACGGTACTGCGAACCTCGCGGAGCGCCTCGTTTTCGCTGAGCAACGCGTGGACGAGCGTGTAATACTCGGGCAGTTCCTGCCCGTTCGACCACAGCAGGCGGATACCGAGCAGGTCTTCGCTGATCTTCGTCAGGTCAAATCCGAACGCGTCAAGAGAATACCGCAGTTTTTCAGGATGCCGACACGGTTTTTCGTCGATACGCGCGCAAACTTCGCAGAGATGACAGCCTCCCGAGCTGAGCTGGGCGCTGTTCGGCACGAGAGCTTCACAACGGAGCAGCGCGTCAAACAGCCGAGTCTTTTCCATTTTGAGCGCGTTCCAGGCGATCGCGCGCAGCGATTCAGGCGAATTCGCGACGGCACGTTCGGCGTCGTCAAAATTGATTTTCGCCGCCACAAACGTCGCCCAACGGTACGGTCGCAGATATGCCTCCGGATCGACCGTCAACGACGGACAGGCCCAGCACCTGTTCCAGCGCTCGCAGTCGCGGCAAAATCCGATAAAATGTTCCGGATCACGATAACGCGCTTTAGCCTGATCCAACGGCAACGAAGCGAATGAATACTCAACCCTGCTCATCGTTGAAGAAAAACGCCAGCCACACGCATGGGGGCTCGGTGCTCGTGTACGTGACGCGATGGCACGCGTGTGCGGGGATGAGCAGCCAATCGCCGGCTTTCAGCTTCGTTTTTTCGCCGTCTTTCCACGTCAGTTCTGCGTTTCCCGAAAGCAGCGCCACCCACTCGTCCTGCTCCTGATCGTACCACTGGCCTTCCGGTGTCGTCTGGCCCGTCGAGACGATGCGCTCGACACGACAGTTGTGTCCATGTGCCAGGACCTCGAGCAGCTCTTCATCTGCGGGAGAAGGAAAGCGTGCGGCATCAAACAGCGACGACACGGATGGGTGCTGATTCAGTTCCTTTTGTTCACGTTCCATCGGCAAAGCCTCGTTTCCGGCAGCGCAGGCCGCCATGAAAAATAGGAGCGTTCCCGAGAGGAACGCTCCGCGAAAAGTCTTGAACTACATTCAGCGCGTACAGCAGTTTCTACCAGTGACGAGGAGGCGGGCGATGTCCGGGACGGGGACCAGGACGCGGACCGGGAGGAGGCGGCGGAGGACGATGTCCGGGACGGTGGCCGGGAGGCGGAGGTGGCGGCGTGTGCGGGCCGCGCCACATGCTGGTGAACTTCCAGCCGCGCTCAGTCTCCGTGATCACGATCTCGGCGCCATGTCCAAACCAAGAAGCCGTGCGGCGGCCTCTCTGATCGGACCCGTAACGCGGTTCTCCCCAATGTCCGGCAGCAGCGTAAACGACGTCCTCCCATCTCGAGCTGCGGTCCGAGACGCGGCCTTCGACGCCCCAGAAGCGGCTGTCATCGCGGAAGATATAATCGATCGTGTTCAGGCGGTAGCCGATCCACTGCGGATGGCTGTAGATCTTCTCATAATAGTAATTCCCGTCGGACGCAGGACGGCGCGAGGGACGGAACTGGTTGGCCATGCCTTCCCAGCGCGATCCCCAGGCAATACCGTTGAATCCGGTCGGCTCGTTCGGGAACGCCCACGCGGCAGCGCTCAGTGCAAACACAAGCGCAAAAGCCGCAAACGCTTTTCTGCTCAGTTTCATGTGTCTTTTCCTCCTTTGATGGGATTGCTCGCCCTTCGGCGAGGTCCGGCGTTCACGCCGGTGCCTGTATCTATTGTTCTTTTGTTTGAGTTCATTCTAAACAAAAAAACCGAAAAACGCAATTGGAGTTTTTACCTATTCTGCCCGTGTATTAACCTCTGATTCCCGCCCCTGCGCGCTCAACGCCGTCGAGCAGTTCGGCAGCGCTCGCATAGAAACGGACGCGCTCTGCCAGAACCGCGCCGATGAAGCCTTTTGAAACTCCCTCTTCAAGCAGCATTCTCAGATGCCGGTAACACTCGTTTACGTCCAGAACGGCAAGCGGTTTGTCAAGCTGCCCCAGGCTGATCAGCGCCAGCGTGTCGAACAGCTCGTCATACGTGCCGATACCGCCGGGCAATATCGCGAATGCGTCGGCCTCCGTCTGCATGACGTTTTTTCGTTCATGGAGATCAGCCGTTTTGAGCACTCGCGAGCAGCCGGAATAGATGAAGCGTTCGTCGTCAAAGAGCGACGGCACGACAGCGGTCACATGGCCCCCCGCTTCAAATGCGCCGCGCGCGACCTCGCCCATCAGGCCGCGGCCGTAACCGCCGTAGATCAGCTCATGTCCGCGGCGCCCAAGCTCCGTGCCGAACAAACGACCGGCGCGTAAAAAACTTTCGTCGATACGTTCGGACGACGAGCAGAAAACACAGATCTTCATCGCATATCCCTTTCCGGCGCATGAAGAACAACGCCAATCTTTCCATAGCTGCCGAGCACGACAGTCAACAGTCCTGAATCCATCCTCTGCGCCTCCTTGTGTCACCAACAGCATAGCGTCATTGTACCAGCTTCATGAGCGAAAGCAACGCCCGGAACTTGCAAACTCGAAGAATGACTTCTATAATCGGCTATCATTCCAAGGAGGGACCATCATGAAATTCACCGTTGCCCCACAGGTCTTCGAGCGTCTTCCCGACGTCTGTTTCGGCGCCGTCGCCGCATACGGAATCGACAACAAGGCAGATTATCCCGCCATCGCTGCCAGGCTTGACGAAGCGATCGCCGCAACATTTGCACGCTTTGAGGGGAAAAAGGTCAGGGAAGATCCGGCCATTCTCCCCTATCGAACAGCGTTTCAGTCGCTCGGCGTCAACCCGAACAAGTTTATGAGCTCGATCGAAGCCATGTTCACCCGCGTCGCCAAGGGCAAGGGGCTGCCGCACATCAATCCGATCGTCGATCTGGGCAATGCCTTATCGCTCAAATACGTACTGCCTATGGGTGCTCACGATATCGAACAGGCCGAAGGACACGACATCGAGGTGCGCTTTTCAACGCCTGGAGACACTTTCATCCCCTTCGGCGAAAGCGAAGCCGAATCGATGCCAGAAGGAGAGCTCATCTATACCGTCGGAACACACGTGCGTACCCGCCACTGGATCTGGCGTCAGAGCGAACTGGGAAAGATCGGACCGGACAGCCGTGACATCTTCTTCCCCATCGACGGTTTTGCGTCGTTCAATAAAGACGCGATCCTTGCTGCCCAAACGGAACTGGCCGAGCTGTGCCGCTCGGTTTTCGGCTGCAAGACCGTCAAAACGGGCTTTGTCTGCGCTGAAGCGCCCGCTTTTGAGCTGTAAATAATTCTATTTCCCTGCGATACAGATAGAGCCGCCGGAAGCTCAAGGGCCCGGCGGCTTTTGTGTTGGAGTGTACGCAGCGCGTCGCATAATCTATAAAAATCGTACGCGCTTCCAGCGGATCGTTGTTCATTGCAAATCGAAATTCGGCACTGCTTGAGCAGACTGAATACCGGGTGCGGCGACGATCCGGCAGGAAACGCCGCCGCATGTTTGGTACAGAGAGAACGCTTATTTCTCCTCTGCGGCCTCGGAGACCGTCTCCTCTTCTTCTTTCTTTTCGGGCGCGTCGGGACGGATGAAGTACTTGATGCAGGGACGTCCGCCTGTCTCGTAATCGACAGAGCTGTCGATCTCGCCGATCTCGGCCAGGTAATTGAGATAGCGGCGCACCGTCACCTTCGACAGTCCGACGACGCCGGCCAGCGTATCGCACGTGCAGGTCTCGCCCTTCATCTTTTCCAGATGCGAACGAATCATGTCGAGGGTACGCTGCTGCAGGCCTTTCTTGAGATCGCGCACAGGCGCCTGCTGCTGCGGGGCGCCGACACTGACAAGCGCGTCGATCGCATCCTGATTCAGCGTCGAAGCGTCCTTGAGCACGTGTGCCTTCTTGCGGTATTTTTCGATCGCTTCCATGAAGCGCTCATACTCGAACGGCTTGACAAGATAATCGACAATACCCAGCCGCAGGGCCTCCTCAACGTTTTTCACGTCGTTGGCCGCCGTCACCATAATGACATCTGACTGGATGTCGGCCTTGCGGATCTCACGAAGCAGTTCCAGGCCGTTCATCACGGGCATGTACACGTCCAGGATGACGAGGTCCGGCTCCTCCGTTTCGATGTACGCAAGCGCGTCTTTGCCGTTATTGAACTCGGCGGCGACCTGAATGTCGTTCGCCGTGTCAAGATAACGCCGGTTGATCTGGGCGACCATCGGGTCGTCTTCAACGATAATCGTCTTAATCACAGTTTTTTCCCTCCTTCGTGAAGCACACCGAAATCGATGTCCCCACACCTTTTTCCGAATCAATCTGCATTTCCCCGCCGCTGGATGCAAGTACAGAGTGAATCAGCCTCATACCCGTACCGCGATGCCGTCCTTTGGTGCTGTAACGGCCCTTCCTGATGCGCTCGATGTCCTCTTCGGTCATGCCCTCGCCGGTGTCGTCCACGGTGATCATCAGCGCGTGATCGTCCTCATGGACCAACAGCGAAACTTCGCGGTCGCCGTCGTCCTTTGCCTTGGCGTTGACCGCCTCGATCGCGTTTTCAACCAGATTGCCGACCAGCGTTTCAAACGCGTTACCCGTGAGGAAACGGCTGTTCGCCGGAACGCTGCTCGAACCGACCAGGTTGAAGTTTATGTCCAGTTCACGGCAGTGTGACATCTTGCCGAGAATCAGAGCACCAAGCGTTTTGTTCTGGATTTTCTGCAGCACCGGCGCGATGACTTCAGAATGTTCGCGCGAAATGCTGGTGATATATTTTTCAGCTTCGTCGGGTGCGCCGATACGCAACAGACCGAGAATGACATGCAGCTTGTTCATGAACTCATGCGTGTTGCTCCGAAGCGCATCCATCAGATGATTGACGCCCGTCAGTTCTTCGGCCAGGTGCGTCAGCTCAGTGCGGTCACGGAGAATCGCCACCGCGCCGAGGACCGAACCGTGCTCGTTGACCGGGATACGATCACAGAGGACGTTCACGTCGCCCCATGTGACGCCGTTATTGTAATAAGGCTCACCCGATTTCAGGGTTTCACTGATGCGGATCTGCGGGAAAAGCTCGTCGAGCACCGCACTGCCGACATCGTCCTTGGTCAGCCCAAGCAGCGAGATCGCCGCCTTGTTGGCCATCGAAATACGACCGGCCGTATCAACAGCGACAATTCCCTCTTCAAGCGCGTTGAGGACCTCGCCGCGCTCCATGAAAAGCTTGGAGAACTGCCCCGGCTCATAACCGAGGAGCGACTTCTTGATGCTCCGCGCCACCAGCCACGCGCTCGCCAGCGCGATACAGATCACGACCACAGCCACTTGCAGGTGTCTGACGACGATCTCACGGCGCTGCGACTCGATCGACTTGATCAGTGACCCGACAAGGACAAAACCCATCTGCTTCTTGCCGGAAACGTCAAAAACCGGTGTGAAATATCGTTTTTCGTCGCCCATAACGCCAACAGCGCGGGAAAAATAACGTGTCCCGCGCAACACCGGCCCCTCGTCGCCACCCTTAACGGGCTCACCTACGCGCAGTCGGTCAACGTGATAGAGACGGCGCGAATGCATGTCCGCCACGGTGATGACGTCCAAATCGCTGACTCCGGCGATCAGATGATCAAGATAAAGGATCAGATCCCCGTTGCTGCTGCCATCCTGACACGCATGAACGACCAGCGGATTCATGGCAACCATTTCGCCCAAGTCATGGAGCGTTCCTTCAAGACGGTGTTCCTGAAGCGTGATGTTGAGCCGCAGAACCATGACGAACGTAAGGGTTATCGTCAGCAGCACGAGGAATGTGCCGCCAAGCATCAACTTCTGGGACAAAAGCAGATCCGGCAGTTTGTTTTTTTCTTTTCCGGCCTTCATGACGCACGAAACCTCTCTCAATTTTAAAAGATCTGCTTCTGGTTGAGGAAGCAACGAAACAAAAACATTATACCTTATAAGTAGATTTCTGTCATTTTAACAATTCAGTTCGTCCCCTAAAAAAGGTTTGTGCGTGCTTATGCACATACGCGCAAGCATGGAAAACCATCCATCAACAAGACAAATGCTTGCTGCAAGCGACATTAAAAGACTTTTACAAACAACTCACACTGTTTGCGTATATTTTAACACATCACATTGCCAATATGCAATAAAGAAAAAATGCATTCCCGAGGGGATTCAAAATCTTAACAAATTCCGCTCTCAGTTATTCCAGCTTGCCGTTCCACAAAAGCCGGATTTATATGCAATTTCAGCATAGTTCCTTGCAATCTTTTAATAAGAACGCATAAAACAGAACATTCCGAACGCTATTAAAAATGAAAATCTCTCTTATCGTCATATATTCAAATTTCGAATATACATTGACGCTTATCAACCAGATGAAACTCAGATAGTGAAAAACGAGCTGTCCGCGAAAGGCGGACAGCTCGTTTGCATGACGGATTTCTAGTGAAGCATCGAGGCCAGCTCAGCAGGAAGCGCGGAGGTGACGCCAGGTCCGATCGGCAGACCGAAGTAATCCCAGACGATGAAGAAGATGATCCAGGCGATCTGCAGCCAGAAAGCGATGGGAACCAGAGCGGAGATCAGCGTACCGATCTTGAGGTTCTCGTCGTACTTGGCCTGCGCGACGCTGAGAACCATCCAGATGTAGGGGCTCATAGGCGTGAAGGCATTGGTCGGCGAGTCGCCAAGGCGGTACAGCAGCTGAGTGAAGCCGGGGTGATAGCCCAGAAGCATGAACATGGGCACGAAGATGGGGGCGAAAATGGCCCACTTCGCCGAACCGGACGACACGAACAGGTTGACGACCATCGAAAGAAGGATGAACGCCACACACATGGGGATGCCGGTGAAGCCGATGCCCTTGAGGAAATCGGCGCCGCCGATGGCAAGCATCGTGCCCAGCTTGGTCCAGTTGAACAGCATGTTGAACTGTCCGGCGAAGAAGCAGAACACGATGTACGCGCCCATGCCCTTGGCCTGGTGGACCATGCCCTTGTTCAGGTCAGACGAGCTCTTGATCGAGCCGGAGGTGTAACCGTAGGTGATGCCGCAAAGAGCAAAGAAGAAGAACAGAAGCGGGATCAGGCCCTTCAGCATGAGTGAGCCGACGAACACGCGAGAGCCGTCGGGATTGACCTTGGCCAACGGTCCCCAGAAGAAACCGACGACCAGCAGGGCGATGTAGGCCAGAGCGACAAAGCCGGCGTTACGAAGACCGCGGCTCTGCTCGGGAGTGAGTGCCTCGATCTTGTCGTCCGTCGAACCTTCGTACTTGCCGAAGCGGGGCTCGACGACCCAGGTGCAGACGCCGCCGATGACGATCGCGCAAAGGAACGTGGACGCCATCATGAAGAACCAGTTGCAGGTGACCTCGACCGTGAACGTGCTGTCGGGGATGAAGCCCTTGATAGCCAGGTTGGTCAGGCCCTGAAGCAGCGAGTCGGTGCCCGCGATCATCAGGTTGGCCGAGAAACCGGCCTGAGCGCCGGCGTAACCGTTGATCATGCCGACGATGGGGTTCTTGCCGACGCCAATGTACGCGATTGCCGCCATGGGAGGAATGACGATCATCGCCGTATCGGAGGCGATGTTGCCCAGAGTGCCGAGGAACGCGACAACGAACGGGACCAGCGTGGGCGGCACATTGCGCATGCACTTGGCAAGCAGCGCCTTAAGCAGTCCGGCTTCTTCGCACATTCCGATAGCCAGCGTCATCGTGACGACAAGGCCCATGGGGGCGAAACCGGTGAAGTTCTTGACGAGGTTGTTCAGCAGCCAGTTCAGACCGTTGGCCGAGAACAGATTCTGCGACTTGACGACAGCCTTGGCGGGATCCTTGATGGCCGGGTTGATCATCGAGAAGTCAGTCACCGTGAAGATGGCGCCGACGATCGCAACGATGACGAACAGCCAGCAGAACAGAATGGCAGGAGGCGGAAGTTTATTGCCGACGCGCTCGATCGCGTCAAGGCAGCGGCCGCCTAACGTCTTTTTCGTAACGGTATTGTCACTCATTTGAAGAAACAGCTCCCCTCAACAGATATAAAATTGTGCAACGACACGGGAAAGCTCTCCCCAGCTTTCCCGTTCGTGCGACCCCCTCATGAGGGCCTCACTTTCTAAAATTATACACGGTTTCTTTAAAAAGTACAACCGGAAATTTTTATATTTTTCTCATTTCCCATGTCTTTTCCTATGCTACAATAAGAGCAATTTGAAACAAGCACCGCCAATTTCCCCATGAAAGAGGTCGTCAACCGTGGAATTCAACTTTTTCGGATTTCATCTCCAACTCTGGAAACTGCACTCCGCCAAGGAATACATTACTTTTGCCCTCAGCCTGGCAGGAGGGCTCGTCCTTCTGATCCTGACCACAAAACGCTGGGGCAAAAGCCGCAACGACGAATCAGCAACTGAACGCGTCGGCAAGAAGCTTCGCGGTCTCGGCGGAAAACGCTGCGCGCTGGTGCCTGCAGGTGAGTTTCCGCAGGGCAGAGGTTTTGCCAATCTCCTTTTTATCTCCACACGCGGAGTCTACACCGTGCGCTGCATCGGCTGGGGCTATCGAGCTTCCGGCAGTCTCCGCGCCCGGGAATGGCGTGTCGGCGACGCAAAAGAAGAGCGTTTCATCCCCAATCCCTACGCTCAGGCAACGCTCGCTTCCGAAGCCGTTTCCGCATACCTGGCCGACAAGGGACTGAACGTCGCCGTCGAGCCCCTTGTCGTCTTTGCAGATCCTTTCCAGAACACGCCCCGTTTCTCCCTCGAAGGCGGCGCGCACACGATCGGCTTCGCCGAGCTGAAAAGCTGGTACAGAGGTCTGTCCGGCAATACACTCGATCAGGAAACCGTTGCGAACGTCGCGAAGGCGTTCGACAGAAAGGCTTAGTCACAGCATAATCCCCCGTTTCCTTCGGCCGCGTCGGAAAGTTTCAACGCTTCCGGCACGGCCGTTTTCTTCTTCGCAATGATAAAACCCAAACAAATTGAATATAGGCGAAATGCGGCAAAAATGGTAAAATAGACAGGATTAAATTTCCGCTGTGTTTTTGAAAGAGACGAAGCGATCCAACTCGCTTCCGTGCGAATGGGCAAATGGAGGTTTCTTCATGGAAGAACAACAGGATATGGGACGGGTCATTCTCAATCCGCTCGTCCCCGAGATCAAAAAAAGCTATCTTGATTACGCGATGAGCGTCATCGTCGGACGTGCGCTGCCAGACGCCCGCGACGGACTCAAACCGGTTCAGCGGCGAGTGCTCTACGGAATGCTGGGTCTGGGTATCCGCCACAATCAGGCATACAAAAAATCGGCGCGTGTCGTCGGCGAAGTCATGGGTAAGTACCACCCGCACGGTGATGCCTCGATCTATGACACAATGGTCCGTCTGGCGCAGCCGTGGAACCTCCGCTATCCTCTCGTGGACGGGCAGGGCAACTTCGGTTCCGTCGACGGCGACAGCGCGGCCGCCATGCGTTACACCGAAGCGCGCTTCGCCGAGCTGGGCGAGCTGATGCTGGCCGACATCGACGAAGACACGGTCGATTGGGGCCCCAACTTCGACGAATCCCTGAAAGAACCTCTGACGCTGCCCAGCCTCGTTCCCAATCTGCTGGTCAACGGCAGCACGGGCATCGCCGTCGGCATGGCGACGAACATGCCTCCTCACAACCTCGGCGAGGTCGCCGACGCGCTCTGCGCGCTCATCAGGAATCCCGACATCGAACTCGGCGAGCTGATGACCTACCTTCCCGGTCCCGATTTCCCCACCGGCGGCGTGATCATGGGACAGGAAGGCATCATCGACGCCTACCGCACGGGCCGCGGCCGTATCATCGTCCGCGGACGGTGCCACGTCGAGGAAGGCAAGCGCAAGACAGCCGTCGTGATCACGGAAATCCCGTATATGGTCAACAAGACGACGCTGATCGAAGGCATCGCCAAGTGCGTGCAGGAGCACACGATCGACGGCGTCTCCGACATGCGCGACGAATCCGACCGTCAGGGGCTGCGGATCGTGCTCGACCTGAATCGCGACGGCGACGCCGAGCTCGTTCAGCGCCAGCTGTACAATCGCACGATGATGCAGAGCACTTTCGGCGTCATCAACCTGACGCTGGTCGACCAGCGTCCCGTCGAACTCGGGCTGAAACAAATGCTGCAGGTGTTCCTCGACTACCGCCGCGGCGTCGTAAGACGGCGCACACAGTTCAGGCTGAACAAGGCACAGGAACGCGAGCACATCATCGAAGGTCTGCTGCGCGCGCTCGATATGATCGAAGAGGTCATCCGCGTCATCCGCTCCGCGCACAGCACGGAAGACGCCTCACGAGGTCTGATCGAAGAACTGGGATTCACGCAGCGGCAGGCACAGGCCATTCTCGACATGCGCCTGCAGCGACTCACAGGATTGGAACGCGAAAAGCTCACGGCCGAGCTGACGCAGCTGCTGGCCGATATCGCCCGCTATCAGGAGATCCTTGCCGACGCGAAGGTACTCGACGGCGTTATCCGTGACGAGCTGACGGAACTGCGCAGCAAGTTCGGCGATAAACGCCGCACCGAGATCACCGCACACGTCGAAAATACTTCCGCTTCGTATGAAGACCTGATGCCGGAGGAGAACATCCTCATCACGCTGAGCAAGGACGGTTTCCTGCGCCGCACCAACCTGAAGGACTACAACGTGCAGAACCGCGGCGGCAAGGGACGACGCGGCGCCAATCTGCACGAGGAAGACCAGGTGGGCAACATGGTCGTCACCACCACGCACAACGACGTGCTGCTGTTCACCAGCCGCGGCCGCGTGTTCGCCATCAAGGGACATCTGGTGCCGGAGACGAAGACCGGCAAGGGACGTAAGGTTTCGCAGTTCATCTCGCTCACCGAGGGCGAGACGGTCGTGACGATGATGGGGAACTTCCCCGACAAGTGCAGCACTGTAGTGCTTATCACACGGCGCGGCATCGCCAAGCGGATGGACAAGACGGAACTGCAGAACCTCACGCGCGCCGGACGTCAGATCATGTCGCTCGACGACGGTGACGAGATCTGTACGATCCGCTTCACGAACGGCCTGGACGATCTGTTCCTGGTCAGTTCGCGCGGACGCGGTCTGAGGATCAGCGAAGACGAGATCCGCACGATGGGACGTTCGGCCCGCGGCGTCAAGGCGATGAAACTCGATGATGACGACGAGATCATCTCCTGCGAGGTTATCACCGGCGACAGCCGCATCCTGCTGGTAAGCACGCACGGTATCGGCAAGATCACGTCATACGACGAGTTCTCCGTCCACCACCGCGCCACGGGCGGTCAGCGCGCCATGCGCATCAGCGATCGTACGGGAAAGCTGGCCGTGGCCAACACGGTGTTCCCCGGCGATCAGGTAGCTCTGATGACCGCAGGCGGCAACGTCATCCGTCTGGCAGTCGATGCCATCCCGCAGCTTTCGCGCGACGCTGCCGGCTCGTACCTGATCCGCCCCGACGATGGTGACGAGGTAGCCAATGTTTCGCTGATCCATCCGGAAGATCTGGCTCAGACGGGCTTTAATCAGCGCAACGCCTCTAATGAGCCTCAGCCAACAGTCCAGGCTCCCGCCGAGCCGATGCTGCCGTTTGATGACTTCGACAACGAAGACAGTTCCGGCGGCCTTGAGTTTGAAGACGTTCCCGGCGCAGTCATCGACGCGCCTGAAAACGATTCTGCCGAAGACAGCACCCCCGATAAGGAGGATTAATCCATGAA
Source organism: Pyramidobacter sp. (assembly GCA_016286835.1). GTDB lineage: Bacteria > Synergistota > Synergistia > Synergistales > Dethiosulfovibrionaceae > Pyramidobacter. The sequence continues at coordinate 13,163 of JAEEUD010000006.1, forward strand.
ATTTGCTCCCGATGGTTACGCTTTTATGTTCGGCACGTTTGCTGTCGCCGTACTGCTCGCCTTCTGGTGCCGCTGGACCCTCGTGCTCACGTTGCCCGTGCTGGCGATCGTGGTGTACTTCTTCCGCGATCCGGAGAGAACTCCGGAAGGGCCAGGCTGGATCAGCCCCGCCGACGGCAAGGTGATCGAGATCTTCGAGACCGAGCATCCCTACACCGGTAAGGCACTCAAGATCGGCGTTTTCATGAACGTGTTCAGCGTCCACGTCAACCGTATGCCCTCTTCCGGCACGATCGAATATCTGGAGTACGCGCCGGGCAAGAAGTGGTTCGCCAACGCCGACAAGGCGTCGCTTGAAAACGAACGCATGTACGTGGGCTACCGCGACGAACACGGTCCGGTCCTGCTCGTGCAGATCGCCGGTCTGGTCGCGCGCCGCATCGTCTGCCGTCTCAGAAAGGGCGACTCACTTGAGCGTGCGCAGCGGTTCGGCATGATCAAGTTCGGCAGCAAGGTCGATGTCTATCTGCCCCTCACGGCAAAGGTCACCGTCAAACTCGGCGATCAGGTCTACGCCGGTCAGACAGTCATCGCCGAGCCGAACAGCTAAATATACGCGCATTTTTCTTGAAGGAGGCTCTTACGATGAAAAGAATCAAGCTGCGCTTCCACCGGCCTAAGCGGCTTCGCTCTCTGCACATCCGTAACAACATCCCCAACATGATCACCAGCGGCAACCTGCTGTGCGGGATGCTCTCGCTGATCCTTGTCGTGCGCGGACATATCCTCCCCGCCGCCTGGATGATCCCCTGCGCTGTGTTCTTCGACTTCATGGACGGCAAGGTCGCACGCGCCATGGGCGTGAGCAGCGACTTCGGCGTCGAGTTCGACAGTCTCGGCGACGTCGTCTCGTTCGGAGTCGCCCCGGCCATCCTCGTCTACTCCGCCTCGCTGCAAAACCTGCCCGGCATCACCGGCGCGCTCGCCGCCGCATTTTTCGCACTCTGCGGCGCACTGCGTCTGGCACGGTTCAACGTCGTGCACATGCCCGGCCCGTTCCAGGGGCTGCCCATCCCCGCCGGGGGACTGTTCCTCGTCTCGTTCGTCCTTTCCGGTCTGATCGGGAAAGTGCCCGCCTGGATCGTCGCGATCGTCACTGCGATCACCGGCGCGCTGATGATCTCCTCGATCCCCTACGGCAACCTGAAAACGATCAAAAAGGGCTGCATGAACAAGCCCAAGCTGTACGGCCTGCTCACTTTCCTGTTCATGATGCTGATTCTGGAGCGCGGCACGGGAATGCTGATCAACATCGCCATCTACCTCGTCAGCGGGCTAGTCCATTTCGACTGGGGCAAATGGCTGTCGCTCCCTGAGCCGAAGGAGAGCGAACAGCAGAGCTAGGATCCGGCGATTCCGTTCGCCGAATTTCAGGCAAAGGAGGCGATCCCACGATGCGCTGGAGAAAAAATTCCATCGACGGCACGTTCGGTGACAAAACCGTGCTGCTGACCACGGGCGTGGTCGACCGTCCGCGCAAGGCCGCGCTGCTGTTTCACGGCGTGCACAGCAGCTCAGGTTCTGATCCCGGCAACAAATACGCGCGGATCGGCACGGCCCTGGCCGAAAACGGGGTCATGCCCATCCTCTGCGAGACGAGCCGTCGAGTCCGCAACCGTCACGATTACGTCGACAGACCGATCGAGTGGATCTTCGACGCTTTCCGCGGCAAGACGTATTTGCAGGAACTTGAAGACTGCTACCGTGCCTATGTGGCTGTAAAAGAGCTGTACCGCCGCCTGCCCCTAACGTTGTGGGGCTTTTCGCTCGGAGGATTGAGCGCTCTGCTGATCGCCGGCGGTATCGCTTCCGGAACGGGAACGGCTGAAAACCTTGAGGGGCTCATCCTCTGCGGTTCGGGCGACAAGGTCTTCGCCGAGAACAAGGACATTTTCAAGCTCCCCATCCTTCGCACCGCGCAGGAAGGCAGCGAACAGCTCATCGCAGCCGGTACTAATCTGCATGTCGCCTGGGCACGCGTCTTTCGCGGCAGCGAGGACACCACATTCCCGCATGACGCCTGCTGTCGCGTGTACGAATCGCTGGCCGTGAGCGACAAAGCATATTATGAAGTGCCTGGGAGCGACCACTCTTTTCGCTTGCTTCACGGCGCTCCGTCAAAAGTCCCGCTTGAAGAAGTGTTCAAGCGCGTGCCTCAACTGTTTGCAGCTGAGTAAATACGGAACCTGTAAAAGGGCCTGCCTCAAAATATCGAGGCAGGCCCTTTTGCTCCTGAATGACTACAAAGACAGAATCAATAAACAACGCTTCATACGGTTGCTGCTGATTTTCATCTGGCAGTCAAGATATCAGCGTTTTCAGCTCAGGCGAGAGTCGCAAAATGCAATGGTCGCGCCGTCAGGGTAATGCATTTACTTTGGAGATTGGTACGGAAAATTGTCTGTCAATTTTCTTGTTGAATCACTCTTGCAAAACATCAGATTCCCATGTATAATACCCTTTGTGTTCGTTCGAGGAAGATTATTTTTCAGTCTTCTACTCGTTCCTTGCGCGCCACTAGCTCAGCTGGATAGAGCGTCTGGCTACGGACCAGGAGGTCGTGGGTTCGAATCCTGCGTGGCGCGCCATTCTGTAAACAAAAGGGAGTTCCCGTTTCGGAACTCCCTTTTATCATATCTTCGTTCCGAAGGAGGCGTCGCGCCATGGCTCAAAACGATGAATACTACATGTCTCTGGCGCTCGAACTTGCCCGAAAAGCCGCGAGCGAAGGCGACATTCCAGTCGGTGCGGTCGTGACCGACGCTTACGGAAAAGTGATCGGCGAGGGGCGCAACCGCCGCCGCATCGAACACGATCCTACTGCCCATGCCGAGGTCGTCGCTCTTCGCGAAGCGGCACGCACATCAGGCGTCTGGAACCTGAGCGGCTGCACGCTCTACGTTACGCTCGAGCCATGCCCGATGTGTGCCGGCGCTCTCGTCCAGGCAAGGATCTCGCGGCTTGTCTTTGGCTGCACTGACGCCAAAGCAGGTGCCTGCGGCACGCTGATGAATGTTGCCGCCGACGGCAGGCTGTTTCACCGAATAAAGATCACGCGAGGCGTATGTGAACAGGAATGTCGGAAGATTTTGCAGGACTTCTTCATCGAGTGCCGGCAAAGAATGCAGGGCCCAGACAAAAACAGAGCGTTTTCGTCGTAGTATAGATACTAAAACAACGTCCCTGACCTCAAATCCAAGGTCAGGGACGTTGTCTTTACCGGACAGCGAAATCATACATGTCGCTGTCTGATCATGTTCTTCAATTCGGTCTCGTTCGGTGTTTTACTCCTGGCCGAAAAACTGTTTCAGCACGAGCGGAAAGCCGCAGACGATGTACATATGATAAACGAGGTTATAGGCCAGCTTGCCCCAGTGGCGGGGAAACACCGTGTACATCATCGGCTTCACGAATGCGACCACCAGACTCAGGGTAAGGATCCCGAGCAGGCAGATGAAAATTCCTTTTTTTGTCGCTCCGGGCGCGCGGAATTTGACCCAGTGACGCTCCACGTACAGCCCGATGAAAAAGCCGATCATCTTGCCGAGGTCGCCGTAGCCGTCGGCCATCATCTTTTTAGGATCGACTAGCAGCCGGCCGTCCTTGTACGTCATCGGGTACGACTTGTACGTGATGTAAAGGAGCATGAGAACACCGATGACGATGCCGTAAAGAAGAAAGACGTCGATCTTTTCGGGATGAGCTTCAAAATACCTCATCAGCTTCGCAACCGACCACAAGACGCAGATGCTGAGCATCATGCCGACGAGCACGTCCTGCGGCGTGTGGACGCCCAGATAATTGCGGGAAAATCCCGTCAGGAGGATCATCGCGATGCAGAGGACAGACAGCCAGCGATGCGTCTTCCACTCAACCACGGCAAGGCCGCCATAGATCGGCGTGGCCGTCGTCGTATGGCCGCTGGGAAACGAGTACCCTGTCGCCGTTTTGATCGAGTCGCCCGCGGGAACGACGCGCGGGTCGCGAATCCAGGGACGGTAAACGCACGCGTTCAGCTTCACGAAAGCATTCAGCCCCAAGCTCAGCGCCGTGGCAAACAGCACATACAGTCCTTTTTTCTTGTCCAGGCACCAGTAGACAAAGACCGGGATCAGGAGCAGATACGTGATCGCGAACATCGAAACCTCTTCCATCAGCGGCGTCAGCACGTTGCCGGTCGCATTCCGGAAGTCCTGAAGCCAAAGCAGATATGAAATATCCATAAAACCCCTCCTACATGATACATAAGATTACCGACCAAAACAGGCGCGGTCATTCCACGCCCATAAATACCGCAGGCATGCAAAAATGATAACGGGGCTTGCCTTTCGACAAGCCCCGTAGTGTCTCGTGAATCCATAAAAAATGGCGGAGAGAGAGGGATTCGAACCCTCGATCCGGAACCCGGATACACACTTAGCAGGCGTGCGCCTTCGGCCACTCGGCCATCTCTCCGTCCTCAAAGAACATATGTAATTTTAACGTCTGAGTGCGTTCCTGTCAAGGTCAAAAACTGCGCTGCAGACAAAAAACGCACAAAAAGTTCGGCCTGCTATCAAAGCTGCGCGTCGCCGTCCCATTCGACGGGATCACGGACAGCCGAAGGCCAGCCGAGACGGGCCAGCTTTTTGCGCATTTCCGCGATGCTCGGACAAAACTGGCCGCTGACATGGAAGCGGAAGAAGTTCTCGCGCTGCACGCCGACCTGCGCACCGAGCCAGTCGGCGGGAATGCCGCGCGAAGCATCGACAAAGACGATGTCGTAACCGTCTCCGTTCAGTTCGATCTCCACGGGCGGTTCGGCCAGTCCCCGCGCGATCGGGCTGAGCGGATAAGCCGCCCGGGCCTCGTCGTCGTCTGAACGGTAGAGGCGGCAGCCGTCTGCCCGCAGCACCCGTCCGAGCTTGTCAAGGCAGGCGATGCTCATCGCCCTGGCGCGGTACAGGCCGTTTTCGTCCCGGCTCCAGCCGCACTCTTCGTGTGCATGGATAAACAGTTCCGTCTGTGGCGCGTCGCCACGAATGAACAGTTCGATCTGCCGTGCATCGTCGCGGGTCAGCCGTGCGATATTAAGCACAGCCAAACGCGCAAAAGCGGCCGTTTTTTTCGTCTCGCGGTAGACGGGCAGATGAGCGTAGTCAAGCGGACGACGGACGCGCGGCGCTCTGACGCGAGAAGCTTCCGGTTTCTGTTCCCTCGCCTCGCAGCGGCAGGCAAAATCCCGCAGGACCTTCTCGCGCCGGCGCGGCGGCAAATCACGTGCAACGGCCAGCAGACTCTGATATACGCGCGAGGTGGTCAGGCAGTCGTCTAGCGCGCGATGGTAGGAATCGGAATCGGCGTGGAAAAACTCTGCCAGTGCTTTCAGGTTGTAGTGTTCCAGATCGGGAAACAGCGTCTGAGCCCAGTAGAGCGTATCGACGTGCAGGCACGGCAGCTTGCAGCCGTAATACGCCTCGCAGAAGTGGTCGATGATGGAAATGTCGTTGGCGTTCACGTCATGGCCGACGATGACGCTTTCGCCCAGAAAGTCGCGCACAGTCCCCATCACGTCGCGGGGGGAAGGCGCATTTCTGATCATCTCAGTGGTGATGCCCGTCAGTTCGGTGACGACGCGTGACACGCGCGACACACGCGGACGCACGAGCGTGCTGTAGCTGTCAAGCAGCGTACCCTCGGGGGAAAAGCGGGCCAGAGCGATCTCGATCGGACAAAAGCGCGCATAGCCCTGCGATTCGGTGTCGAGCACGACATAGCCGCGCTTGCCCGGCAGAAAAATGTCTGCCTCTTCGCTCATTTGCCTTCCTCCTCTCGCGCTTTTTCAGACAACGGGCAACATTGTATAACCCCGCCGCGATTCTGTGAAGAGCGGCGCAATCTTTTTCCATAAAAAAAGCGAAGCTCCTGAAGGAACTTCGCTCTTTTCTTTTCATAATGCCATAATGGCGGAGACGTGTGCGAATCGAACACACCAAGGACGATCAAAATCGCCCCTCACGCGGGTTTGAAGCCCGGGGCGGCCACCAGACCACATCCGCCTCCGCGACGATACCTATTCTACCCTATCGGCTGTTTTTCGGCAAGCGGCGTTTTGCGGATATCCGCCGGATGCGCCCTACATCCCGCGCGCTCTCTTGATCTCCTCGTACGCGCCCTGCACCTGCTGGAACTTTTCCGCGGCCAGTCTTGTGAACTCGGGATCGTTGAGGCCCGCGAACTTATCGGGATGATATTTGGAGATCAGTTCGCGGTAGCGGGCGCGGATCTCGTCGTCGCTCGCGTTCCGCGGCAGGCCGAAGACTTCGTACGCCGATTTCGGCGCGGCGTGGAAGCCGCTGCCTGCGCCGCCTTGTCCGTTCCACTGCGTCCGCTGCCAGTCGCGTCTGGCGCCGCCTTGCTGCTGCGCAGCCTTTCGTAGAAAATCCTGCATGAACGAGCGGATAAAGCTGAAAAACAGCAGCGGCACGACCACCGTGCGCAGCAGTTTTAACAACAGGCCCATCTAGCCGCGCGCCTGCATCAGGGCGAACATCTTCTGCACGATCGCCGAAAGTTTGTTCGCCGTTCGCATCATTTCCTCGACCACCGCCTGCCCGCTGAGTTTTTCCGCGCTCAACCCGGCGGCCGGATTGGACACGCACGAGATGCCGCACACGTTCATGCCCATGTGATTGGCGACGATGACGGGATGCACGGTGGACATGCCAACTACATCGGCTCCCATCGCACGCGCCATGCGGATCTCCGCCGGCGTCTCGTACGACGGACCGGACATGCCGATATAGACGCCTCTGTGGACCGGGATCCCCAGCGACGCAGCAGCTTCTTCGGCAAGCGCCATCAGGGCACGGTTATATGCCTCGGTCATATCGGGGAAACGCGGCCCCC
>JAEEUD010000180.1 GCA_016286835.1 Pyramidobacter sp.
CATCAGAGCCAGTCGGACACACTGACCGCCCAAACATGGATTTTAGTTTTGCTTTTCTTTGTGTCTTTGTGTCTCCGCGTTAAGGTTTTGAACTAAAAACAGCCCTTACTTCTTCGCCGCCAGCCGTTCGCGGATCATCGGCTTGATGCCGCCGTGCCTGAGGATGTTCATCATGTAGTCGCCTACCGGCTCGGCACGGGTCGTTTTGCCCGTGGTCAGGTTTGTCACCTCGCCGGTCATCAGGTCGATCTCGCACTCGTCGCCCGTCCTGAACAGAGTTACGGCGTCTTTGCACTCCAGCGCGGGCACGCCGAGGTTGATGGCGTTGCGGTAGAAGATGCGGCCGTACGAGCCGGCAAGGATCGCGCCGACGCCGATGCCCTTGAGCGTCATCACGGCGTGCTCGCGTGAGCTGCCGCAGCCAAAGTTGGTGTCGGCGACGATGATGTCGCCCTCGGCAAAGCGCTCGACCAAATCGGGGATGGCGCTGCCGGCCATGGCGTGCTTTTTGATCTCGTCCATCTCCGTCGCTTCGACGTAGATGCCGGGATAGATCTGATCCGTATCGATGTTCTTTCCGAACACGAAGACGTGTCCGCGGACCTTTTCGTTCATCACGCATCGCTCCCTTCAAGGAATTCACGCGGATCGGCGATCTCACCGGCGAGGGCCGCAGCCGCGACCGAGGCCGGCGAGCCGAGGTAGATCTCGCCCTTGACGCTGCCCATGCGGCCGGGGAAGTTGCGGTTGGTCGAAGACACGCACACCTCGCCCGCGGCCAGCAGGCCCTGATGGATGCCCAGGCAGGCGGCGCATCCGGGTGCCGTCAGCGTCGCGCCGGCGTCCATCAGCGTTTTGATGTAGCCCTTTTCGATGCACTCGGCCAGCACCGACCTGGAGGCCGGAACGACGATCATGCGCGTGCCGGAGCGGACTTTTTTGCCCTTGAGGATGCGCGCGGCGACGGCGATGTCCTCCGTGCGACCGCCCGTGCACGAGCCGAGATAGCACTGATCGACGTGCCGCCCTTTCAGCGTTTCGAGCGGCGCGACGTTGTCGACACTGAACGGCGCGGTTAGCTGCGGTCCGATCGCGCCTGCGTCGAACGTGAGGTCGGCGGCGTACCGGTAATCCTCGTCCGTGTGGTACACCGGGTACTCCGTCACGCCTTTGGCAGCCAGGAAGTCGGTCGTGATCTTATCGGGCTGGATGTAACTGGCCTTCGCGCCCATCTCCGTCGTCATGTTGCACATGGCCATGCGCTCGGACACGGAGAAGTGCGCCATCGCCTCGCCGGCGAACTCCACCGCCTTGTACACGGCGTAGTCGGCCTTGAGCGCGCCGATGGCGTGCAGGATCACGTCCTTGGCGTAGACGCCCTTCTGCGGCCGCCCCGTGAACGTGATGCGCACCACCTCGGGCACCTTGAACCACAGCTCGCCCGTGGCCAGGATCGTCGCCATGTCGGTGGCACCGACGCCCGTGCCGAACGCGCCGAACGCGCCGTGCGTGGTCGTGTGCGAGTCGGTGATGACGACGATCTCGCCGGGATGCGACCAGCCGTGGTCGGCCATGAGCTGGTGACACACGCCTTCGTTGATGTCCATCAGGTGCGTGATGCCCTGCTCGGCCGCGAACGTGCGGAACTTGCGGTGGTTGTCAGCCTGCTTCTCCGTCGCGCAGGGCGCGTAATGATCAAAGAACAGGATCGTCCGGTCAGGTTTGGCGACGCGCTTGCCGCCCATCTCGTAAAACGACTTCACCGTCTGATAGTAGAGATCGTTGATGCCCGCCCAGTCGACGGCGCAGTTGACGATCTCGCCGGCGTGGACGGACTCTTTGCCGGCCTTGGCGGCCAGCAGCTTCTCGATCGCGTGCATGAAAAGTCATTCCCCCTTGGTCATGATGCTGATCCGATTGTAAAGGGCCCGCGGCCATCCGTCAAATGCCAGCCTCAGCGTTCTGCGCTGCGGGCAAAAGTTAAACTGCAAGTTTAATGACAGGGCACATTTCGGCTGATATACTCTGCCTGTCGTGAATAAAAGTCAGAGTTTAGTGAATAAAGGAGAAAAATATCATGTCCGAAAGACTGCTCGTGACCCAGGCCCTTGACGAGAGGGACCTGCTGGTCAAGAAGATCGCCGACAAGATCGGCAAGGCAGTTATTGTGGATGTTATCCGCAATAACGAGGAGACGGTCAGCGGCGCCCGCATCGACAAGGAGGCGTTCGCCCGTCAGGCTAAGGCCGCTTACCAGCAGATCAACGACCTGATCGCCAGGTTCCAGAAGATCGACGCGGCCATCGTGGCGTCCAACGCCAACACCACGATCCGGACGTCATACGGCGAGTTTTCCGTCGCCGGCGCCATCTCGCTGCGCGCCCGTCTGCGCGGCACGGGCGTCTATGACAAGCGCGCCGACTTCGAGGGCAAGCTGCTCGAGAAGATGGAAAAGAGCTTCCAGGCTCAGATCGCCAGGCTCGAGAGCGAAAACCGCGACCTCCAGAGCACGGCCGAGAGCATGAGGCTCTCGATCCTGGGGAAGGACAGCAAGGTCAGGGACGATAAGCCCCTGGACGTCGTCGAGGCGTATGTCCGCGAGAACACCACCGTCCTCGTCGATCCGCTCGACATCAAAAAGCAGATCGAGGCCATGAAGGAACGGCGCGAGAACCTGCTGCGCGAGCTGGAGACGCAGATCAAGGTCTCCAACGCGACGACCTTCATCGAGATCTAGGTCTCGATCCTATAAGCGGCGGGGCTTCACAGGAACCGTCACGGCAACCCTGTGGAGCCCCATCAGCTAACGCCAAACCACTGCCTGCAGTGCGAAAACTCCGAACTTGCCTCCCCCTGTAACGGGGTCACGTTACATATTCGAAGCCTACTGACTCCTAGTCGGAACTGACGACAGTGGTTCCTGCCGGGGGACCGATCAAAACCGGCCTTTTCGGTCTTCGATCTTAGGTCTTCGTTCAACTGTGACACGCGTTCCGTAGAAAGGACTGAGGTCCCGTTAGGAACGTTTCAACTGTCTACCCTTTGAATCGTCAATCGTCTTTCCTCAACCTTCCTGCAGGCATAGCAGTATGCCGAAATCCATGAGGACGGTTTGCGGCGCTGAGGCAATTGACCCGGAGTTTCCGCGTGGCTGCACTGCAGGCAGCTTTTTTGAAAACAACAGCAGACAGGGCACTTGCGGCTCTGCCTGCTGTCGTTTTTATCATGACAGAATGGTCCCACGGTAAAAGATCCCGGCCCCTTCGCAGGAGCCGGGATTTTTGCTTTGGTGTGTTACTTCACGCACCAGATGCTGTCGATCTGCGTGCCGTCGCGGTAGATGACTTTCGCCACCTCGCGGGTGCCGTGCTGAACTTTGCGCGGGACGCCGGTCAGCTTTTCGGCCGTCGCCTTGAGGTCGTGGATGTCGACCACGTTCAGACCGCCGGCTTTCAGCGCTTCAGCCAGATCGGCGCGGAGCGGGTTGACGGCCACGCCCTTCTGTGTGACGAGCACGTCGACCGTGCGGCCGGGCGTCGTGACGGTCGTGACGCGGTCGGTGACGATGGGCAGACGGGCGCGGATCAGCGGCGCAACGATGATGCAGAGCTTGCTGCCCGCGGCGGCGTCGCTGTGGCCGCCGCTGCCGCCCATGATCAGGCCGTTGGAGTCGGTGTGCACGTTGACGTTGAAGTCGGTGTCGATCTCGGTCGCGCCGAGGATGACGGCGTCGAGGCTGTCCACGCAGCACGACTTGGACGTGGGCGAGGCGTAGCGCGTCGCGGAGATCTCCACGTGGTTCGGGTTGTCGCGGATGGAGGCCACGGCGTCGAGGTCGAAGCACTGCACATCCATGATCGAGCGGAAGCAGCCGCTCTTCATCATGTCGACCATGTAGCCGGTGATGCCGCCGAGGGCGTAGCTGCCCTGGATCTTCTGCTCCAGCATGACGTCCTTGAGGAACTTGGCCGCGGCCAGCGAAGCGCCGCCGGCGCCCGTCTGGAACGAGAAGCCGTCTTTGAGCAGGCCGGAAGCGCGGATCACGTCCACGCACGTCTGCGCCATGACGAGGCCGACGGGGTCGCGCGTGATGCGCGTGGTGCCGGAGACGATGCCGGCCGGATCGCCGATGCTGTCGACGGCGACGACGCTGTCCACCCACTGCTCTTCGATCAAAGCGTTCTCGACAGGGTAAGGCGCGAGGTTGTCGGTGATGACGATCGTATGCGCGGCACAGCGGGCGTCGGCTTCAGCATAGCC
>JAEEUD010000181.1 GCA_016286835.1 Pyramidobacter sp.
CATACTTGCCGTTTTCGATCGAAAACGTCTGACCGGCCTCGGGCTGATACGGCAACCCCGCGCCCGTCATGTCGTAGACCGTCTCACGTAGCACGGACGCGTCGGGCGCGATCTCGTAGATCTCGTCGACGGGCCGTCGCGCCACGGAATGGATGAAGCGCACGGTGTACCGGTCGCCCTCGTATACGGGACGGAGAAAAACGATCTTTCCCGTCTCGTCCTCTGCCGTCAGAAACAGCCGCGGCACGCAGGCGAAGACGGCCACGCCCAGCGCAGCGCAGAACGCCAGCCACAGCGCGATCCTTTGTTTCATACGTTTACCCTCCCCTGGAGCGACGCGGCGCTGTCAAAAAGCGGAAGGAGCCTTCCGGCTCCTTCCGCCCGTGAATCACATGGATCCGGCTATTATCCGGTTATTATTTGACCAGTCCGACCTCTTTGTAGTACTTGAGAGCGCCGGGGTGAATGTCGAGCGTCATACCGTCGAGGGCCTTCTCCAGCGTCAGGCTCTTGCCCTTGTGGTGGGCCTGGCCGAGCGCTTCAAGGTTCTCAAAGATGGCCTTGGTCAGCGCATAAGCCTCATCCTCGCTCATGTCGCGGCGGGCGACAAGGCAGGCCTGCACGGCGATGGTCTCAACGTCGTGATCGAGCGTGCTGTACGTGCCCTTCTCGATGACCGCGGGAGCGAAGAACGGATACTTGGCGATGATCTTGTCGCGAAGCTCGCCCTTGATCTCAAGGAAGTTGAGCGGCTGCGAGGTGACGATCTCCTGGATGCCCGAGTTGGGGGCGCCGGTCGTGAACATGAAGCCGTCGATCAGACGATCCTTGAAGTTGGACGTGGTCTCGGCGTAGGACAGGAAGTGAGGCGTGAACTCGACATACTTCTCGCCGTTGTACAGACCGATCTCGCCGAGGATCTGGCGGGCGTTGGCCTCGTTGCCGGAGCCGGGCGCGCCGATGGAGAGCTTGTGGCCCTTGAAATCTTCGAGCGTCTTGATGCCGCTGTCGGGATTGACTGCCACCTGAATGTGCTCAGGATAGATACGGCAGATCGCCACGACGTTGGTCAGAGGAGCCTTGAAGAACATCTCGCCCTTCTTGGCGTAGTCGGCAGTGTCGTTCTGGACCAGAGCCAGATCGATGTCGCCGGCGTTGAGCAGGTTGAGGTTCTCAACCGAAGCGCCCGTCGCCTGAGCCACACAGGCAACCTTGCCGCCCGAATGGTCGGTGATGATCTGCGAGATCGCGCCGCCCAGCGGGTAATAGGTGCCCGACGTGCCGCCCGTGCCCATGATGAACTGGCTGGCCGCAAAGGCCGTCGAAGCGGCGAAAAGCCCCACAAGCGCCAAAGCAATTACGTTACGTTTTTTCACTGTCTATCCCTCCTGTGGATTTTTTGAAGCCCTTTTTTTCGTCGAAAATAATTCCTTCGACACGATGATTATAGCACGAATGTACACATTTGAAAAGTAGTAAAAACCTGTATACAAAATTCTTTTCCTGACGCGCATCCTTCCCGGGAATATGATCATTCTATCATAAATAATCCTCAAATAGCTCTCCGGGCTCATTCCATTCGGCTGAAAAGGTCGTGCCGCTGCGATTATGATACCGTCAAAAGCTCGTTATCCGCAAAAAGATCAGCGTACAAAAAACGCCTCTGCGCGGGATCGCTCATTTCCGCGCAGAGGCGTTCGACTTAAATAAACTTTCCGTCACCGCAGAAACGCGCCAACGCCGCTTTCCTCGATCTGCTTTTTGTCCGGCAGCCCCTCGATCACGACCGGCGCGCCCGTGATCTTTTCACAGCTGCCTAGCCACTCCCGGAAGATCTCCAGCTGAATGGCAACGCGCTCCCCTATGGGGTGCTTCGCGTCGTGCAGCGGATCGATGCCGACGGCGTGATCGTTCTGGGCCGGGTTGGGAGTCTCGCTCAGAAACGGCACGCAGCCCGTGCCCTCGCCGATCTCGTAGTGCGAGATGCCGCGGAAGCCGGGGATCGACTGCTCCGCTTTGAGGTTGACGCCGCGGTCTTCAAGGTCGAAGATCATCTCGATCGCCGTATCGATGTATTTGGGATGCGTGATCAGCGAATACGACAGCGTACCGCCGGGATACGTCTTGCCGTCGCGCGGGTCGAGCACGCTCTCCGGCGCAGTCGCTTCGTGCACGTCAAGATTCGTGCCGATCTTCTCGCGGCGGATCAGTTCCATCACACCGAAACATACCCGCTGTGCCGGCGTCCCTTCGGCCACGCCCGGGTAATTGCGGTTGATGTTGCGCCACTCGGCCCCGTCCTTGTGGACATAGCCGGTCGGGTGGACGAACTCCGGCGGGTCGCTCTCGCCGGACTTGAGCGGGATGCGCCGGTCGCCGTAATACAGCACGCGCTTTCCGCCTCGCGTCTGCACGACCAACTCGTGAGGCACCTGCCCCAGGGAGTCAGGCACGCTCATGCCGGCCGCGTTCAGGCAGGGGATCACGAACAGCGTCCCCCGCGTCACGCGCGCGTTTTCCAGAAGGATCGTCGCCGAGAGCGGGCCGGCGATCTCGCGCGAATGCGTGCCGGCAAAGAGCAAAGCACGCCCGCCCGGTTCCGTTCCTTCCATCACGTAAACCGGCGTGTCGTAATCTGTGCCGCGCAAGGCCGGATTGTAATCCGACAGCCATTTCCGCCCCGTCACGCCGTAGCCGGGCCGCACGTCGATCTGAAACGCCGCCTTCGCCGGCAGCGCGCACACGACAAGCAACAGCGCCGCGGCCCCAAACAATCTGCGAAACCGCAAAGAGAACATCATACCGCCCCTCTCTGAATAACAAACGTGTTCTCATCTTACCACGAAAAAGGCCCTCACGGGGAGTTTTTCCCGCGAGGGCCTTACGTTAAGTGCAAATATCCGGTTTGTTACGTTCCGAAACGCTTAGAAGCCGACGACGAAGCCGAGGCGACGGCTGTCAGCGCCGCCATTGAGGAACTTGTCGGTGCCCTTGGCGTCCCAGTGGAACATGATGCCCTGAGCGCCGCCGGTGTACAGAGGCTGCTGCAGGCTGATCTCATAGCCCATGGCCTTGAGTTCTTCGTTGAACTTCTCGTCATAGCGGTCGTTCTCGGTGCGGATCTGCTTGCCGTACTGACCGTGGAAGCGCGGGGCCTCGATGGCCTCGTCCATCGTCATGCCGTGATCGACAGCGTTCATGATGCACTGAGCGACGGCGGTAAGGATACGCGTAGCGCCGGGCGAACCGAGGCTCATGAAGGGACGGCCTTCAGGATCAAGCACGATGGTGGGGCTCATGGACGACAGAGGACGCTTGCCGGGCTCGGGAGCGTTGACGCTCTCGGGGTTGCTGGAGAAGTCGTCCATTTCGTCGTTCAGCAGGAATCCGTACTCGGGCACGAACACGTCGGAGCCCATGAAGAAGTTGATCGTGTTGGTGCTGGCGACGATGTTGCCCTCGGCGTCAGCAACGGAGAAGTGCGACGTGGAGAAATGCTCGTCGCCCATGCCGGCCACGTAGGAAGTCTTCGCAGCCGTGTCAAACTTCCACGGATCGCCCGCGGTCTGCTTCTCGGTGATGAGGCCGGTGATCTTGCCGGCGAGTTCCTTGGCGTAATCCTTCGACTGAAGCCCGGCCAGAGGAACCTTGGCGAAAGCCGTGTCAGCCATGTACTTGCCGCGGTCGGCGAACATCATCTTGGTCGCCTCGCAGAACGCATGGACCTTCTTGGTGGACCAGAAGCCCCAGCCCTTCACGTCGAAGTTCTCCATGATGTTGAGCAGCTGCACGATGTGCGTTCCGCCGGACGATGCGGGCGGCACGGAGTAGATCTTGTAGCCGCGGTAGGAGCCGACGACGGGCTTGCGCACGTAGACCTTGTAGTTGGCAAGGTCTTCCATCGTCATCTTGCCGCCGGCCTTCTCAACGGCGCGGCAGATGGCTTCGCCGATCTCGCCCTTGTAGAAGACATCGGGGCCCTTCTCGGCGATCAGGCGGAACGTGGCCGCCAGCTTGGGCTGCTTGAGGATGGTGCCGCCGTTGATGGGCAGGCCGATCTCATCGGTGAAAGGCGTGGTGCCGGGCGCGTTGTACTTGTTGAGCTCTTCAAGGTGATCCTCGATGAAGCCCTTCTGCGCATCGACGAACGTGAAGCCCTCTTCAGCGTAGCGGATCGCCGGCTCGGCGACCTGAGCGAAGGTCATCGTGCCGTAGTTCTTCAGCATGTAGTCCATG
>JAEEUD010000182.1 GCA_016286835.1 Pyramidobacter sp.
TCCTTCTCGAGGACTTCTTCCTTGCGAAGCACTTCGAGCTGGGCAGTCTCGTGATACGAGTTTTCGATCAGGCCGACGCAGCAGATGATGTTTTTCTTTTCCAGCGTCACCTGAGCGATGGCGGGAATGTTCTCGGCCATGTGGCCGAAGCCCTCGGCGTGGCAGAAATCGGCGCCCTTCTGCTTGCCCATGCCGATCGTGACCATCTTGCAGATGCCGCTCTCGACCTTGCCGCGGAAGCCCGTGTGCGGCTTGATGCGGTTGACGACGATGATGCCGTCGGCCTCGTTGGCGTATTTGTCAAGGTAGACGGGACGGCCGTTCCACGCCGTGCCGAGCTGGACGACTTCCATCGTCGACTTGACGGGGCAGCCCATCGTCTCCTCGGAAATGCCGAGGCCGGCGAGCATGTTCTTCTGCCCTTCGGCGGTGGCGCCGCCGTGGCTGCCCATCGCGGGGAAGATGAACGGAGCGGCGCCGCGTTTCTTCACCTCTTCGACCAGCGTCTTGATGACGAGCGGATAGTTAGTGATGCCACGGCTTCCGGCGGTGATGGCGATGCTCATGCCGGCTTTGACGCCTTCCAGGAACTTGCCCGCGTCCAGTTTGGCTCTCAGCTCGGCGGCCGCATCGGCAACGACGGGACGGGGAAAGTTCTGACGGACTTTCACAAACCTGGGGATCTTGATAGGATCGAGCGCCTGATCGATAAACGACATTGCGAACACTCCTCTGTGTGTGATATTCGTGAAGAAAGAAACACCTTGATGAACATACTTTCGCACGCCTGCGCGCGTTTGTCCAGAGCCGAAAGGCTCATAAGGTCATGACGGCGCGGGCATAACGGCTACTGGCCGAGCATGACGGGGATGAGTTTCTTGAGTTCGCCCGTCTTGTCGATCGTGTACAGCGGCACGCCGTTTTCGGCGCAAAGCGTCGTGAAATAGCCGTCGGCGTTGCCGTCTTTTCTCACGACCATGAAATCGGCACTGGCGGCAAACGGCAGAAATGGCTTAGAGTTATCGAGTCGCCGCGGCTCGCCGCCGATGTGCATGGCGATCACCTTGACGCCATGTTCGCGCGCGCCTTTGACGATCTCGTCGCAGCGCGCGGCCTCGTCGAGGATGCTCAAGCCGGAAACGGTCGGGCTTGGTTTGCCGTCGCGCGTGATGACGATGGCCGTGGAATCGGCATCGAACGCGCAGCAGTAGACGCTGCTGCTGCACCCGAGCACGGCGAACAGCGTTTTGTATTTGCTCCAGTCGATCTCGGCCGAAGGCACGTCAAGTTTGTAGTCGGCGTCGACCTTCAGGCGCCGGCAGAGAATGTTGACGTTGTTGGTGTCCTGGCTCTGGCCGAAGCCGGTGATGAGCACGGGGCCTTCGATCTTCGGCAGCTCCGGATTGTCGGCCGCTGCGGCGGAAGCCGCGCCCAGCGCCGCAACCAGCAGCACGATCTTCAGCAATCTGTTCATGAGCGGTATTTCCCTTCTTTATGCAATCGTTTTACATCGTTGACATCGCCGCGGCCGCGTGATACTTTAAACGCGCCGCGAGCGGCTCTATTTCGCTTTTATTATAGCACAGCGGCGGATTTCTGTTCATTTTCAAGCGGAGGTCTGGCAAAAATGCATGGGTTATTCACTTTGAAGGAGGCGAGCGACGGATGCTCCTGCGCTGCGAAGATCTGACGATCGGCTATGAGGGCGCGCCCGTCCTCGAAGGGCTGAACTTTGGCGTATCCTCGGGCGACTATCTTTACATCGTCGGCGAAAACGGCTCGGGCAAGAGCACGCTGATGAAGACGATCCTCGGTCTCATTCCGCCTCTGTCCGGCCGCGTCGTCACGGGCGACGGGCTGAAACGTCAGGAGATCGGCTATCTGCCGCAGCAGACGGCGGCGCAGAAGGATTTTCCTGCGCTCGTGCGCGAGGTGGTGCTGTCCGGCTGCCTCAACCGCATGGGTATGCGCCCGTTCTACTCGCGCGCTGAGAAGGAAGAAGCCGCCCGCAATCTCGCGCGTCTCGGTGCCGCCGATCTGGCCGACAAATGCTACCGTGAACTTTCGGGCGGCCAGCAGCAGCGCGTTCTCCTCGCACGAGCGCTCTGCGCGACGCGGAAACTGCTGATGCTCGACGAGCCGGTGACGGGACTTGATCCCGAAGCGGCCGCGGGGATGTACGAGCTGATCGCCTCGCTCAACCGCGAGGGCGTGACGGTGATCATGATCTCGCACGACCTCAGCGCCGCCATGCGCGAGGCTTCGCACGTGCTGCGCCTGCGCCCGCACGGCTGGGAATTCGGCACGCGTGCGGAATTTCTGAACGGCGACGCCGGCACGGCGTTTTCGCGCTCTGAAGGAGGCGATGCTCGATGACGGAGATGCTCTCTCAGCTGACGACCTATTTCGGCTATCCGTTCGTGCGCTACGCGTTCATCGTCGGCATCCTCGTGGCGCTGTGTTCGTCGCTGCTGGGCGTGACGCTGGTGCTGAAGCGCTATTCGCTGATCGGCGACGGGCTGTCGCACGTGGCATTCGGCGCCATGGCCGTCGCCGCGGTGCTCAAGCTGACGAGCACGACGGCGCTGACGCTGCCCGTCACAGTGGGCTGCGCCGTGCTGCTGCTCTACGGGAACAAACGCATCAAGGGCGACGCGGCGATCGCCATGCTCTCCGTCAGCTCGCTGGCGCTGGGCTACCTGATCATGAACGTGTTCTCGCGCTCGGCCAACCTTTCGGGCGACGTGTGCAGCATCCTCTTCGGCTCGTTCTCGATCCTCACGCTCGATCCGGCCGAGGTGAAGCTGTGCGCGGCGCTGTCGTTCGCGGCGATCGCGGTGTTCGTCGTCTTTTACCACAGGATCTTCGCCGTCACGTTCGACGAGGAATTCGCCGCCGCCACGGGCATGAGGGCGAGGCTGTACAACCTCGTCATCGCCGTGGTCGTCGCCGCCGTCATCGTGCTGGCGATGAACCTCGTCGGTTCGCTGCTGATCTCGGCGCTGATCGTCTTCCCCGCTCTGAGCGCGATGCGCGTGTTCAAGTCGTTTTTGTCCGTCACGATCTGCGCGACGGTCGTCTCCGTAGTCTGCGCGGCGGTCGGCATCGTCGTTTCCATCCTCGCCGGAACGCCCGTGGGCTCGACGATCGTGGCCGGGAACATCGCCGTGTTTCTGGTCTTCGCTCTGATCGGCAGGCTGAGGAGAACGGCATGAGAAAGACACTTCTTTCTTTTCTGCTCGCGGCACTTTTCGCAACTGCCGCGGCGGCAGCCGACGTCGATCTCACAAAAATGAGCCGCACGATGCTGTTTGCCGCCGTGCTCGACATCCGCAGCAATCCGGAGCGGTATCTCGGGCAGCGCGTGCGCATGAGCGGCAAGTTCGCCATCATCCAGGGCGTCGACGCCAACGGCCAGCCCGATCCCGAGAAGATCTTCTACAACTGCGTGATCCCCGACGCGCAGACCAGCCTGGAGTTCGGCGTGGCGGGCGAGCTGTTCTATCCCGAGGACTTCCCCGATCTCGAAAGCCTCATCACGGTCGAGGGCGTCTACGAAAAGTACGAGGACAACGGCAAGACCTATTACCGCGTCGGCCAGTCGGAGATCGAGTTCTGACCCTCTTTTCGAGCTGAAAGCCAATTCGTGAAAGTCAATTCAAAACAGCGACACAAACATTAGAGAAATACACAGACGCCGGCACGCTTGGAATGATTTTCCATGCGTGCCGGCGCTTTTTGTGATACGAAAATAAGATTGGGTATTCCGCCTCAAACCTCACCGCACTCACGACGCACAAGTGTCAGTGCACTGGCGATAACATCATCCATGTCGTAATACTTGTACTCTGCAAGGCGGCCGCCAAAGATCACGTTATTCTCAGCCTTCGCCAGTTCGGTGTACTGAGCATACAACACCTGATTGCGATTGTCGTTGACAGGATAATACGCTTCCTGCCCTGGTTGCCAGTCAGATGGATATTCTTTCGTGATCCACGTCACAGGCTGCGTACCGAACTCAAAGTGCTTGTGCTCGATGATCCGGGTGTAGGGGATCTGGCGCTCGGTGTAATTTACCACCGCGTTACCCTGATAATTGTCCACCTCAGGGAGTTCTTCCGTCTCAAACCGCAGGGACCGGTACTCAAGAGGCCCAAGCTGCTGTTTGAAATAAGTATCGATCATACCGGTGTAGAGCACCTTATCCCAGGAGATCACCTCT
>JAEEUD010000183.1 GCA_016286835.1 Pyramidobacter sp.
GGTGGTGTTGAGGTTGACGTTGAAGGCGACGAGGAATTTGCGCGCGCCGATGGCCGTGCCGCCGGCGGTGGGGTGCAGGCAGTTGTCGCCCACGTCGGCCGCGCGGGTGGGATCGGTCTTGACGAGGTCCTTCAGGGCTTCGTACTGGCCCTTGCGGACCTGCTCAAGGCGCGTGCGGCCGGGCATGACGGCGCTGGCTTCGTAGTAGAAGACGGGGATCTTCAGTTCGTCCCAGTAGCGGTGGGCGAACTTGTGCGACAGCTCGACGCACTCGTCCATCGTGATGCCGGAGATGGGCGTGAAGGGAATGACGTCGATGGCGCCCATGCGGGGATGCGCGCCCTGGTGCGTGTTCAGGTCGATGTTGGCGACGGCGACCTTGGCCGACTCGATGAGCGCGTCGCAGATCACCTCGGGCTCGCCGCAGAGGGAGACGACGAGGCGGTTGTGGTCTTCGTCGGCGCGGTAGTCGAACAGGTAGCAGCCTTTGCGGTTCTTGAACGGGGCGACGATCGCCTCGATCACGTCCTTGCGGCGTCCTTCGCTGAAATTCGGTACACATTCGATCAATGCCATGGGAAAAACCTCCTGAAAAAATGTAATATCGTCCCGCCACGCGGGTTTTGCAACCGGTTCAATTATTAATTACTAATTATTCCGTCGTCATCGCGGCGACTTCGGCTTTGAGCGGTGTTTCGATGTCGCGCTCGATGTCGAGGCCGGTCAGCCTGCCGTCGGCGACGATCTGCCGGCCGCCGACGAAGACGCTTTCGACGGCGCCGCTGCGGACCACGCGGAAGTCGGCCCAGGCGCCGGTCTCGAGCGAGTTGATCCTGCTGTCGCCGAAGGCGAACGGCTGCGTGCCGAAGCGGTCGATGACGGCCGGATCGACGTCGGGGCAGCGCGTCTTGATGAACGCCTTTTCGTTTTCCACGTTCAGGTCGTCGTTGCTGGCCTCGCCGTCGGTGCCGCACCACAGCGAGACGCCGCGCTTCACGAGAGCGGCCACGTCGGGGAAGCCGGTCTTGACGCGGGCATTCATGCGCGCGTCAAACACCACTCTCATGTTGTTTTTGGCGATGATGTCGCGCTCCTCGTCGTCGAGCCAGCAGCAGTCGGAGAGGATGACGTGCGACAGCGAGGGGATCTTTCCTTCGTCGAGGAGACGCTGCAAATAGACGAGCGGCCGGCATCCGTGCTCGCTCAGGCTCAGCTCCACGTCGCCCTGGTCCTCGGACAGATGCAGCTGCACGGGGCGCTTCAGCTCCCAGCCCAGCCTGATGCCGTGCTCGATGCACGCGGCCGTCGAGGCGTGGAAGCTGTGCAGCGACGGACAGACCATCACCGTGGCGCTCTCATCGTTCATCAGCTCGCGCACGTTCTTTTCGGCCTCGGGGATCGTCTCGTAATAGCTGCGCTGCGAGGCTTTTTTGCCTTCATAGGCGTTGTCGTTGATGATGTCGTAGTTCATGCGCCCGAAGACGAGGCGCAGGCCCACGTCGCGCGCGGCGCGGAGCACTTCGCGGTCGAGCTCGTTGCCTTTATTGCCGTGCAGGTAGTAGCTGACCATCACGCTCGTCGTGCCGAACAGGGCCATGCGCGAGAAGGCGCGCGCGCAGGCCAGATAGACGCGCCGCGGCGTCATCGCCACGGAGTATTTGTAGATCGTGTTGCGGCACCACGTGCCGAGGTCCCAGGACGGATCGACGATGTCGGTGTAGACCGACTGCTCGGGATGCGAGTGGGCGTTGAAAAGCCCGCACGAGATCACGGCGTCGCGCTGCGGATCGAACGGAGCGCGCGAGGGCAGCGGTTCGTTTTTGATGATCTTCCCCGCTTCGTCCCAGGCGATCATCCTGTAGAAGACGGAACGGCCGTCGTTCACCCAGCCGGTAAGACTTGAACCAGACATGACGCTTCACTCCTTTTTCTCGCGGTCGTTGAGGACAGACCGCGATTTTCTGTCCTTAATTAAAACATTTTATAACGATGTTCGCAAGACTGGGAGGCGATTTTTCTCGGCGAATTTGCCGCGCGCTTTGCGGCGTTCTTTTTCTCCGGATTGTTTTTACGAAAGAAAAAGAACAGTCTGATTTGCCGAACAATTGGAAACCAAGCTGTTCTTTTCTTCTTCCGCGGGAGATAAACCCCTGGAGTTATAAAAATAAGAGAGATATTGCGAATTGTGTGCGGTTATTTAAATCCTTTGGCAGGAAAAACGTTTTCGTAAAGTGCGAAAAAAAACTTGAAATTTCCCGGTCGTCGTGTAAGATATATGTACGCACTATCAATCCCAATCAGGCTCGTCCTGAGAGAAAACAGGAGTGATCGGTATGTCATGGAGTTTTGCTGAAAACGTGCTGCATCTGGAGTTCGATGCGCTGTGGACCACAGCTGTCGCGCTGCTGCTGCTGATCCTCGGCTACGGCCTGCGCCGCAAGCTGCGCTTCTTTGAGACGTTCTGCATCCCCGCGCCCGTCATCGGCGGTCTGATCATGGCCATCGTGGCCCTGATCCTGCACCACAACGGCGGCGCGACGATCAAGTTCACCACGGCGCTGCAGTCGCCGATGATGCTGGCCTTCTTCACCACGGTCGGTATCGGCGGCAGCCTTGCGCTCATCGCCAAGGGCGGCAAGGCGCTGGTCATCTATCTGGTCTTCTGCTGGGCCCTGGCCGTGATCCAGAACGGCGTCGGCGCCGGACTTGCCAAGGCTTTCGGCATCCACCCCGTGTTCGGCGTCATGGCCGGAGCCGTCTCGCTTGAAGGCGGTCACGGCGCGGCCGCGGCCTTCGGCGGCTCGACCGAAGCGCTCGGCATCGTCGGCGCCAAGGCCGTCGCCATCGCTTCCGCCACGTTCGGTCTGATCATGGGCGGTCTGCTCGGCGGCCCCGTCTGCCGTATGCTGATCGAGAAGAACCACGTCGACATCTCCGCCAGCGACGAAGCCATCTATCAGAAGAGCGCGGCTGAGGTCATGGGCGAGGGCGGCACCGATGCCGTCGATTCGGCCGGCTTCATGAAGATGCTCTGCCTCGTGCTCGTGTTCATGGCGATCGGCGCCGTTGTTTCCAAGCACGTCAACGCGATGTTCCCCAAGTCGTGGAACTTCTCGCTGCCCGGCTACGTCATGGCCATGTTCGTGGCGGTGCTGTTCCGCAACATCAATGACGCGACCCACTTTGTCAAGATCCGCACCAAGTGCCTCGACATCATCAGCGACGTGTCGCTCGGCGTGTTCCTGACGATGGCCATGATGAGCATGCGCATCTGGGATCTGTACGACCTGGCCGTGCCGCTGCTCGGCATCCTTGTCGTCCAGACCGCGCTCATCGCCTTCCTTGCCGTCTTCATCCTCTTCCCGCTGCTCGGCAAGAACTACGACGCGGCTGTCATGTGCGCCGGCTTCATGGGCCACGGCCTCGGCGCCACGCCCAACGCAGTCGCCAACATGGGCGCTGTCTGCGAGCGCTACGGCGTGCTCTCGCACAAGGCCTTCCTCATCGTGCCGCTTTGCGGCGCCGTGCTGATCGACCTTGTCGGCCTGCCCAACATCGCTTGGTTCATCAGCTTCCTGACCGCGAAATAAGTTTCATTCGCACAGAAGAAAAGCGGCTCCCTTCGCGGGGCCGCTTTTTTCGCGCTTGTGCTATAATAGCCGCAAACAAGTTTTTAGGAGGTTGTAAGATGAAAAAAACGATCCTGGCAGTCATGCTTTCAGTTGCGGCACTCGTTGCCTCCGCGGCTTCGGCGGCTGATCTGAAAACGCTCCTTGCTTCGACGCATGTGGCCCATAGAGTCGATCAGATCATCCTCGTTGTCGATCACAACATGACGTTCTGGACGAAAAACGCCCAGGGGGAGTGGAACAAGGAGATGGACCGCGAGTGCGGTTACGGCAAAAAGGGCCTGATCGACGCGGCTCAAAAGCGCGAAGGCGACGTGAAGACGCCCGTGGGCGCGTTCCCCATCCTGCACGCGTTCGGCCGCAAGCCCAATCCCGGCACGGAAATGACGTGGAAAGCGATCACGCCCTATTCGTACTGGGCCGACGACGTGAAAAAGCCGGCAACGTACAACACGTGGGTGGAGAGCAAAACGAAGATCGGCGGCGAGCACCTGATCGACTACTATCAGTACGACTACGCGATGGCCGTCGGCCATAACACGAATCCGCAGATCCCCGGCCTCGGCTCGGCGATCTTCGT
>JAEEUD010000184.1 GCA_016286835.1 Pyramidobacter sp.
GAAGACAGCGTCATCATCGAGATCGCCGAAGGCGTGCCCGCCCGCGTGCTGAAGGGTTCCATCAGCTCCAAGATCAACCCCGTCGAGCCCAAGCCCGCGCCCAAGGCTGAGGAGCCCAAGGCCGAAGAAGCTCCCAAGGCCGAGGAGAAGTAACGACCGCACCTGTGCAAGGCGGATGGCTCGCTCCGTCCGCCTCTTTTTTTCGTGATCCGGCATTTATTGATCCGGCATTTCAGGAGGAATCTACATGCTAAGAAAGGACCGCTGGCGGCTGATTTTGATGATCGCCGTCATCGCCGTTTCCGCGTTCGTCGTGCTGCGCGGCTCGATCAATCTGGGCCTCGACCTGCGCGGCGGCGCGCACATCGTGCTTCAGGCCACGGGCACGGCCGACGCTCCCGTCACGCCCGACAGCCTCGACCGCCTGCGCACCGTGCTTGAAAAGCGCGTCAACCAGTACGGTCTCACCGAGCCCACGCTCCAGAAGCAGGGCGTCGACCGCATGATCGTCGACCTGCCCGGCGTCGAAGACCCGCAGGCCGCTCTGCGCCTGATCGGCAAGACCGCTCTGCTCGAGTTCCGCCGCGTCGCCCGCGAGCTGTACAACGCCGGCGCTCTGCCGCCCCAGGCGCAGCGCAAGAACTACGACAGCGACGAAGAGTACAAGGCCGCCGTCGAGCGCTGGAACGCCTATAAGGAGCAGCAGGAGAAGAACAAGGCCGAAGCCGCCGAGCAGCTCAAGAACTTCAAGGGCGAAGACGGTCAGATCGCCGCGACCGACGACAACGGCTCGATCTTCCTGCTCGACAAGGTGCTGCTCACCGGCAACGAGCTGAGCAACGCCCGTCAGGACCACGACCAGCTCGGCCGTCCTGCCGTCTCCATCGAGTTCAACAGCGAAGGCGCCAAGCTCTTCGATCAGGCCACCGCGGCCACCGTCGGCCAGAGACTGGCCATGGTGCTCGACGGCTCCGTGATCTCCGCGCCCAACGTCAACGAGCGCATCTCCGGCGGCAGAGCCATCATCACCGGACATTTCACGCCCGAAGAGTCGCGCAACCTTGCCATCATGCTGCGTGCCGGCGCGCTTCCCGTGAACGTCTCCATCCTTGAGAACCGCTCCGTCGGTCCCTCGCTGGGCGCCGACTCGATCAAGGCGGGCATGTACGCCGGACTTGTCGGTCTGGCCGCCGTGTTCCTGTTCATGATCGTTTACTACCGCCTCTGGGGCATCACCGCCGATCTTTCGCTGTGCAGCACCATGCTCGTGCTCTTCGCGCTGCTGATGGCCTTCAGCGCCACGCTGACGCTGCCCGGCATCGCCGGTATCATCCTCACCATCGGTATGGCCGTGGACAGCAACATCCTCATCTTCGAGCGCATCAAGGAAGAGACCGCCGCCGGCAAAACGCCCAACGCGGCGCTCACCTCCGGCTTCGGCAACGCGCTGACCGCCATCCTTGACTCCAACATCACCACGGTCATCGCCGCGGCCGTGCTGTACTACTTCGGCAGCGGCCCCCTGCGCGGCTTCGCCATGACGCTGACGCTCGGCATCATCGCCAGCCTTTTCAGCGCCCTCGTCGTCAACCGCGTGCTGCTCCAGTTCATGGTCAACGCCGGCAGCAAGACGTTCGTGCGCAAGTAAGGGGTGGAGAACATGAAAGCCAATTTCCGTTTTATGCGTCACTATAAGGCCCTGCTCGCCTTCGCCGCTGCGCTTGTGCTGGCCAGCATCGCGCTGGTCGCGTTCCGCGGCTTCAACTACAGCATCGACTTCACGGGCGGCAACATGCTCCAGCTGGAGTTCCCCGAGAAAGTCGAAGTCGGCCAGATCCGTGCGGCCATGAGCAAAGTCGGCTACGGCAGCGCCGTGATCCAGAGCTACAGCGACACCGGCGTGATGATCCGTATGCAGGGCAGCACCGAGCTGACGCCCAACGAGCTGCGCGACAAGATCGTCGCCGCCGTTGACGCGCTTCACACCGGCGCCGTCAAGCTGGTCAACTTTGAGATGGTCGGCCCCACCGTCGGCAGCGAGCTGCGCAATCAGGCCGTGCTCGCCTCCGTCATCGCTCTTGCCGGCATCCTGCTGTACATCACCATCCGCTTCCGTTTCCGCTTCGCGCTCGTCAGCGTCCTCGCGCTCGTTCACGACACGCTGATCACGCTCGGCCTGTTCAGCCTGCTCCAGCAGGAAGTCGGCATGACCTTCATCGCCGCCATCCTGACGACGATCGGATACTCGCTGAACAACACCATCGTCATCCTCGACCGCGTGCGCGAGAACTGGCACAAACTGCCCAGGATCGGCATGGAGCAGCTTCTTGACGACTCCATCAACCAGACGCTGGCCCGTACGATCAACACGTCCGTGACCACGTTCCTGCCCGTGCTCGCCTTCTACATCTGGGGCGGCCCCGTGCTGGCCGGATTCTCGCTGGCCATCATGTGCGGCATCATCGTCGGCGGCTTCTCGTCCGCCTGCGTGACCACGTCCGTCCTCTACGCCTGGCAGCTCGCCAAGCCGGAACGGTAAAACCGAAAACGCAAAAATCTCCCCGCTGTTCCACAGAGGACAGCGGGGAGATTTTTGTTGAGACGAAACAGTTCATTCGACCTTCAGCACTTTTTGATGATCGCCCAGACGAACAAGACGGACGATCCTGATTTTGTCGTCGATTTTCAAATACATCATGACAAGATTCGGGCGGATGTGGCAGAGACGAAAGCCTTTGAAGTTGCCGGACAGAGGATGATCGCAATATTTTTCATCCAGCGGTGTGTCGTTGACAAGATCCCGGATAATCGGCTCGAATTCCTGTTTCAGAACCTGACGGTAAAGACCCTTGCACTCGCGTTTGAAATCCTGTTTGAACGCTTTCGTCTGTTCAAGAAATCGCGGCGAGCTGGGCATGAATTTCCTCCATCGTCAGCGGCTCGACGCGTCCTTCTTCGGCGTCACGCATGGCTTCCAGCGTTTCTGGAGGCAGCTTCAGTTCAAAGGGAAGCCCTCCCGTATAAACGATTTGGCGGAAAAACATGCGGATCGCTTCGCTCGTCGTCAGGCCTAAAGCGGAAAGGATGGCCTCGGCCTTTGATTTTTCGGCTGCCGAGATGCGGACGTTGATCGTGGCGGTAGACATGGTATCATCTCCTTTGCGCTTATTGTACTGCAATGAGCGTTACAAATCAAATGCATTTTGCGCAGCCGTCTTTCTGTGTTGTACCAAAGAGCCGCACAGGCCCACCCTTGCGGCAAATCCGCCTTTTGAAAAAGAAGAAGCGGTCATATTCAGCTCCGAATATGACCGCTTCTTCTTTGTGTCTTTGTGCCTTCGTATGGGCTGTGGATCAAAAACTTACATCGCCCCGTTGGCTTTCAGCCACGGCTCGACCGTGCTCTCGATGTTGGCAAGCAGGCCCGTCCCGACCTTGGCCGCGGGCAGCAGTTTGCGCAGGCGCTCTTCGCTGGCTTTGACCGAACTCGTGCCGCTCGTGGCGAACGGCAGCACCGTCACGCCGTCGAGCTTGACCGACGTCACGAACGTGTCGACCGCCATCGGCTCCACGTACCACCAGATGGGGTAGCCCAGCAGCACCAGATCGTAGCCGCTCGTGTCGGGCAGCGGACCGGCCAGCGCCGGACGCGCGTCGGCGGCTTTCTCGGCCCTGGCGGCTTCGACGGTTTCCTTATAGCCGTCGGGGTAGGGCTTTTCCGTGCGGATCTCGAAGATGTCGCCGCCTACCTTCTCGTGAATAGAGCGGGCCACGCCGCGCGTGTTGCCGCCCCACGAGAAATAGGCCACCAGGATCTTCTTGCCGTTTTTGGCCGTCTGACCCAGCACGTCCTTTTCCGCCGCCGTCGCCTCGACGCGCGATCTTGACATGTTCAGCATGCCGATCACCGCGTCGCGCTTGTACCAGGCAACGCCCGCGCCGATCAGCAATACGCCCAGAAGGACCAGCAGAAACTTTTTCATATCGTTCACCTCGTTTGCGGATTTTGGAACCAAGACAAGTTTACCACGGGGAATTCTTTTATCAATGAGAATTTGCAAATGTCGCTTTGGAAACGACCATTTCAATTAAGTAAGCTGATATAAAAGGACCGGGTAACGAGCCTGACCGCGGATTTTCCTGCGGCGCGGGCAGTGTTATAAGACGAACAAAATTGAAAATCATGATCGTTTGGAGAGA
>JAEEUD010000185.1 GCA_016286835.1 Pyramidobacter sp.
TGACGGTCAGGATCTCCTGCAGGGTGTAGGCGGCGCCGTAGGCCTCGAGGGCCCAGACTTCCATTTCGCCGAAGCGCTGGCCGCCGAACTGGGCCTTGCCGCCCAGGGGCTGCTGCGTGATGAGGCTGTAGGGACCGACGGAGCGGGCGTGCAGCTTGTCGTCGACGAGGTGGTTGAGCTTGAGCATGTACATCACGCCGACGGTGCTGGGCTCGGCCATGAGGTCGCCGGTGCGGCCGTCGCGCAGGCGGATCGTGCCGCCCGATGACAGTTTGCCCTTCAGATCGGGGTCGTTATCGGCGACTTTGCCGAGCATCTCGTAAATCTCCTCTTCGGTCGCGCCCTCGAAGACGGGCGTGCCGACGTGCCAGCCGTTCTGGCGGGCGACGAATCCGAGGATGACTTCGAGCACCTGGCCGAGGTTCATGCGGCTGGGAACGCCCAGAGGATTGAGGCAGACGTCGACCGGCGTGCCGTCGGGCAGGTAGGGCATGTCCTCGACGGGCAGGATGCGCGAGACGACGCCCTTGTTGCCGTGACGTCCCGACATCTTGTCGCCGACGGTGATCTTGCGCCACTGCGCGATGTAGACCTTGATGACTTCGTTGACGCCGGGGCTGAGCGACTCGGGGTTGCTCTCGCGGGTCAGACGCTTCACCTCGACGACCTTGCCGCGCGTGCCGTGAGGCAGCTTCAGCGAGGTGTCGCGCACTTCGCCGGCCTTCTCGCCGAAGATGGCGCGCAGCAGTTTTTCCTCGGGGCTGTGGTCGCCCTCGCCCTTCGGCGTGACCTTGCCGACGAGGATGTCGCCGGGGCCGACTTCGGCGCCGATGCGGATGATGCCGTCTTCGCCGATGTTCTTCAGCGCGTCTTCGCCGACGTTGGGGATGTCGCGCGTGATCTCTTCGGGACCGAGCTTCGTGTCGCGCGAATCGATCGTGTACTCTTCAATATGAATAGAAGAGAAATAGTCCTCTTTGACCAGCGTTTCGCTGAGCAGGATGGCGTCTTCGTAGTTGTAGCCTTCCCACGGCACGAAGGCGATGAGCACGTTGCGGCCGAGCGCCAGCTCGCCGCCGTCCACGGCCTGGCCGTCGGCAAGGAGCTGTCCGGCTTCGACGCGCTCGTGCAGTTCGACCTTGGGACGCTGATGGACGATCGTGCCCTGGTTGGAGCGGCGGAACTTCTCCAGCTCGAAGTCGTGGCGCGCGCCCTGATCGTCGGTGAGCTCGATGCGGTTGGAATCGACGTAGGTCACCGTGCCGGCGCAGGGCGTATGCACGCAGCAGCCGGAATCCCTGGCGACGCGCTCTTCGATGCCGGTGCCGACGAACGGCGCTTTCGGCAGAAGGAGCGGAACGGCCTGACGCTGCATGTTCGAGCCCATCAGGGCGCGGTTGGCGTCGTCGTGCTCAAGGAAGGGGATCAGCGCCGACGAAGCGGAGACGACCTGGCGTGAGGACACGTCGAGGAAATCGACCTGATCGGGCGAGACCTTGACGATCTCACCCTTGTAGCGGGCGTAGACGGCGTCTTCGGTAAGGCGGCCGGTCTTGGGATCGTACGGCGTGTTGGCGCGTCCCACGTAGTAGTTGTCTTCCTCATCGGCCGACATGTAGACGACCGAGTTCGGATCCATCGAGACGACGCCGTCCTTGACGGGGCGTCTCGGCGTGATCAGGAAGCCGTACTCGTTGAGGCGGGCGTAGGTGGCCAGAGAGGTCACGAGGCCGATGTTGGGACCTTCGGGCGTCTCGATCGGGCAGATACGGCCGTAATGGGTGTAGTGAACGTCGCGGGCTTCGAATCCGGCGCGGTCGCGGCTGAGGCCGCCGGGGCCGAGGGCCGAAAGACGGCGGCGGTGCGTCAGCTCGGAAAGCGGGTTGTTCTGGTCCATGAACTGCGACAGCTGGCCGGAACCGTAGAACTCGCGCAGCGCCGCGGAGATCGGGCGCACGTTGATAAGGTCGCGGGCCGAGGCTTTCGACAGGTCGGCGACGGTGGTCATGCGCTCGCGGGCAATACGCTCAAGGCGCAGCATACCGATGCGCAGCTGGCTCTGGAGCAGTTCGCCGACCGAACGCACGCGGCGGTTGCCAAGATGGTCGATGTCGTCGGTGTGCTCTTCGCCGATCTCGGGATAGGTCACGTCGTCGCGCTGCTCTTCCGTGTCGCGCAGGGCGACGAGCCCCTTGACGATACGGATCAGATCGTCGAGCGTGAGCAGGAACTGATCCTGCGGCAGGCTGAGACCGAGACGGCGGTTCATCTTGTAGCGGCCGACGCGCCCCAGCGTGTAGCGGTGCACGTCGAGGAACAGCGTGTCGAAATACTCGCGCGCGCCCTCGATGCGCACGGGCTCGTTGGGCCTCATGCGGCGCAGGATCTCCAGCAGCGCCTCGTCGACGCTGGAGGTGGGGTCCTTTTCCAGCGCGGCGGCGAACACGGGCGCGACGTTCCACAGTTTCAGCGTCGTCCTGCCCTGCTCCCAGAGCGCTTCCAGACCTTCCTTGTCGAGACGCGTGCCGGCCTTCAGCAGCACCTGGCCGCGCGAGTCGGAGACGTTCTCGGCCAGAAGGCGGCCCTCCACCTCTTCGGAGACGATGTCGACGTCCTCGACCACGCCGCCGAACGTGCGCAGCAGCTCCTCGTTGGAGCCGAGGCCAAAGGCCTTCAGCAGCAGCGTCGCCGGCAGCTTGCGGCGGCTGTCGATGTTGACGGAGAGCGTGTCGCCGGCCATGATGAACTCGACCCAGGCGCCGCGCTCGGGAATGATCTTGGCGGAGTAATTCTGAATGCCGCTCGTGCCCTGCTCGGACTTGAAATAGACGCCGGCGCTGCGGGCCAGCTGATTGACGACGACGCGCTCGGAACCGTTGATGATGAACGTGCCGCGCGCGGTCATCACGGGAAAGTCGCCGAGATAGACCTCTTCTTCGCGCACTTCCTGCGTGCGGTCATCGTGAAGGCGCACGCGCGCGCGCACGGGACGGTTCCACGTGCAGTCCTTGTGCTGCGCCTCGTGC
Organism: Pyramidobacter sp.; assembly: GCA_016286835.1. Taxonomy (GTDB): domain Bacteria; phylum Synergistota; class Synergistia; order Synergistales; family Dethiosulfovibrionaceae; genus Pyramidobacter. The sequence goes on from JAEEUD010000185.1 coordinate 3,027, forward strand.
AGGCTCATCTTCGGCTCTTCGATCGCGTAGTCGAGGAACTCGAGGCGGAAACTGCCGTCGAAGTTGGAGATCGGCGAGATCTCCCGAAGAAGCTCCTGAAGACCGAAATCCTTGCGGTCTTCGGGCGCGACGTTCTCCTGGAAGAAACTGCGGTACGACTCTCTCTGCATCTCGACCATGTCCGGAAGCGGCACGAGATCGCGTCCGCCGCCGAAAATCAGGCGATTGCGCCCCTTGCTGACGGGAACAAATTCAGCCATGCGGTGTTCAACCTCCACGTTTAAAAGTCTAAATAGAAAGAAAATTTTGCCACCGAGACGCGCGTTTTCCTGACGATGATCTTTAGTCGTCAATCCCTGTTTTTCGGGAATCTTTTCAGCTTACAAAACCGAGAGGAATGTCCGCACAGCAGGGAGAAAAAACGAAAAAGGGCTGCATAAAGCGATTGCTTTACGCAGCCCTCACGTATCGGTGACATTGCCACCCCTTCGAGAGAAAGGATGGTGCCCGAGGGGAGACTCGAACTCCCACAGGCTAGTGCCCACTAGAACCTGAATCTAGCGCGTCTACCAATTCCGCCACCCGGGCGTTTCATTTCTGGAACAAGAGGTAGTTTAGCACACCCTTTTCTTCCCGTCAAGCGGTAAAAATCATTTTCTTTTGCACATGGGGAAAATGCTGATCCACACCCGATTTTCGCCGGATCTTACCGCTTCAGAAGCTCACCGTGCGTGCCTGTGCGCGAAAGGACAAGGATCAGTTCCTTCTTTTTAAGCATGTAGATCAGCAGCCAGTCGGGAGCGATATGACATTCACGGAACGCCTTCAGGCTGCCTTTGAGAGCGTGATCCTTATATCTGGCGGGCAAAACTTCACCCGCAATGAGCAGATCGACGACCGCCTGCAGTTCGCCAAGGTCGAAACGCCGTTTTCTCAGCCTTTCGACGTCCCTGTCAAACTGTTTCGTGGTCTTGACGCGATACGTCACTTATCCCAGCCCTTTGCGGCAAACAGCTCTTTCGCGCTGGCGTACGAAGGGACAGAAGGATCACCGGCGATCCGTTCAGCCTCTTCCAGAGCCGTTAACGTCCGCGCCGAATATCGGTGCAGCTCCAGAGGAAACGGGATTCGCTGCTCGCGGACGGCCGT
>JAEEUD010000186.1 GCA_016286835.1 Pyramidobacter sp.
CGAACTGCTGAAATCGTACGATATCGTTCCCCCCGAGCCGGTCGTTTCCGAAGACGCGGAGGCAGCAACACAACTCGTTTCCGAGGACACGGAGGCAGCAACACAACTCGTTTCCGAGGACGCGGAGGCAGCAGCACGACTCGTTTCCGAGGACGCCCCGGCGCCCGCGCCGCTCACGCCGGAGGGGACGGAACCGGCGCCCAAGAGCGTTTCCGACGAAGCAGTCGTGAGTTCCGCGGATCTATCCCCCGACGTTGTCCCGGCCGATCCAGCAAGCTCGGCCGACGTTTCTCCCGACCTTGCTCCGGTGCCGAGCGGGGACGAAGAGCCCGTTCAGGAGCCGGCGCCCGTATCGCCGGAGCGGCGCGAACTGGACGCGGCCAAAGCCGCGGCACGTCAGGCCGCGATCGAAGCGGCACTGCCGAAAGAATACCCCGCAGAGGCATTTTCGGTCGCCGACCTGCTCGCTTCCCAGCCTTCCGAGACCGCGGCAGCCGACGCCGAAGCGGCCGCCGGCCTTGACGCCGCCGCGGGCGACGCCGCCGTGCTGAGGGGCGAGAAACGCGATGACGCACCGCGCAGCCTTGCCTCCACTCAAACCGGCGGGAAGAAGGGACGCCCGGCTGGAGAGCCGGAACTCCTTGCGGGCGTCGCCGTCGCCTCGCGCAATGTCTCGCGCCCGGCCATGAACGCCGCGCGCATGAAGGATTCGCAGCGCTGAAACTACACCAAGCGCCGCACCCTGAAAAAGATGCGGCCGCAGTTCCGCCGCGACCGCGCCGAGGTGACTCCGCTGATGCTGGCTGCCGTCAATCCTACCGACGCCGCGCCGGAGATCATCGCCTGGCTGCTCGAGCAGGGCGAGGAACTGGAAGCCCGCGACGGCGAAGGGCGCACCGCGCTCGTCTGCGCCGTGCGCTACAACTCGTCGCCGAGCGCCGCACGCGCCCTCATCAAAGCGGGTGCGGACACCCGCGCCCGCTTCAACGGCAACACGCTGCGCCGTCTGCTTCGTTTCAACCCCCGCATGAGCGAGCGCGACAAAAAGACGCTCGTGCCCCTGCTGAAAGGCAAAAGCGCACAGTAACGACATAAAAGCGGACCGGAGGCCCATTCTCATGGGGACCTCCGGTCCGCTTTTCATTCCTGATTATCGAGCAGTTTTTCGACCACCGCGCCCACGCCGCCCTCGTCGTTCGACGGCGCGACGATGTCGGCGCGTTCTTTCAGTTCCGCTTCGGCGTTGCCCATCGCCACTTTGACGCCCGCGCTGTCGAACAGCTCCAGGTCGTTGAGGGCGTCGCCGAACGCGGCGATCTCCTCACGGGCGATCCCCAGACGGCCCGCCGCTTCGGCCAGCGCCCTGCCCTTCGTCGCCTCAGGAGCGAGCACTTCCAGCTGATAGGGATGCGACATGGTGATGTAAAGCTCATGCCCCAGCTCGGCCGTGACGCGAACGCGCAGCGCGGCCGCCGCTTCCGGCGTCATCACGCAGAAGATCTTTTCCGGCTTCGCCTCCGTGTACGCGTCAAGGGCGTCGACGATCCGCACGTCGGCGCCCGTGCGGCGCTGCATGGCCTGCAGGGGTTCCGTCAGTTCCTCGGCGTAACAGATGTCGCCGCTGTAAAACCACGGCTTCGCGCCGGCGGCTCGCATCAGCGCCAGCACGCGGGCCGCCGTGTCCCGTTCCACGCCGATGCGGCGCACGTACTCGAGCGAGCGGCTCATGCGCACCACGGCGCCGTTGACGCAGATCACGGGCTGATCGCCCGGCACGAGCTGCGCAAACCGCTGCCCGCCGACGAAGATACGCCCCGTGCAGATCACCACCCGCACGCCGAGCGCCACGGCGCGCTCCAGCGCCCGCAGGTTCCGCTCCGGCACCGTCATGCCGCCCGTAGCCAGCAGCGTGCCGTCAAGGTCGGTCGCGATCATTCGGATCATCTTTGTGCTCTCCTTTCGCGGCGCGTTCGCCGCTTCTTCTTTTCGCCATGATTATAAGGCTTTTTCGCCGTTTGTGCGAAAAGGGGATAAAAATACGATTTTTGACCCCTTTTCGCACAAACGGAAACTTTGTATAATAGAACAATCCTAACCGGCGCATTGGAGGAGATTTCTGTGGTCATCAAAATCGCACATTATACCGCTTCCGCCATCGAACTGATCAGCGTCGCGATCATCACCTGGGGCGTGCTGCTCTCGCTGTGGCGCGTCGTCGAGCTGGTCTTTCGCAAATACCTCGAGGACATGGACCTGACCTATCACTGGCTGAAACTGCGCCGCAGCTTCGGCGAGATCATGCTGCTGGGGCTGCAGTTCCTCGTCGCCGCCGACATCATCCTCACGATCTGCAACCCCGACGTGAAGACCATCGGCCTGCTCGCGGCCATCGTCATCATCCGCGTCGTGCTCAGCGTCTCGCTGGCGCGCGAGATCGAAGGCCTGGAAGTCCGGGACGACCACGCCCACAAGCGCTGGCCGCCGAAATACGAATAGCCGCTGAAAGCTCCGGCCCTTCCGTCGAACGGGAGGGCCGGATTTTTGCTGACGTAAAAGTCGGATCACGGCGACATGATCGCCGCCATCGAGCCGAAGAAGAGGAAGAGGATAAAGCCGAACGCCCACTTGATCTCGGTGGCTTCCAGCAGTTCGCGCAGCAGCCCGAAAAACTCCCGGCACGACCGGCCGTTCTGCTGCCGCACGCGCCGCGCGCCGCCGTCCGGCAGCAGCTCGTCGATGACGGGGGCGTCGTAGATGCGCACGCGGCCGAAGATCGCGCCGTAGGCGATGGCCACGGGCACGCTCAGACAGTACCAGGCCGCGCCGTACTCCGGCCGCAGCGTCGAAAGCAGCTCGCGCGGCGCGCCGCAGGCCACTCTCAGCGCCGTCACCGCCCAAGCGGCCAGCGCCGGCAAAAAGACGACGACGAACGTGCCCAGCAGCGCCGTGATCACGCGCATCGGCGTGTAAAACCGCAGCCGCACAGGTTTTCTCACGCCGTCGATCCTCTCGAAGAACACCGGCCCGCTGACAAGCGGCTTCCCGGCAGCGGCCGCTTCGTCCTGGCTTTTGAAGAACACGCGCCGCACGCGCGCGCCGCGGCCCTGCGAGAAGACGGTGAACATGATCAGTCCGAAGACGGCGCCGCCCATCAGCGCCAGTTCCGGCGAACGGAACGCCAGCCAGAACGCGGCGGCGATCGCCAGCGTGATCACCGTCGGCTCGATCACCCACGGATACGTCCTTTTCACTTTCGCTCGCGACACGGCGACGCGCCCGGTCTGGCCGTTGACGGCCGCGGTGACATTGCCGCGCCGCAGCACGTACATCGGCAGCAGCGCCGGCACGCTGACGGCGTCGGGCAGGGAAACGTCCACCTTCACGCCCGTCGTCTGCATGGCGCGCATCACGGCGGGGCGGAACGCCTCCTCCACCTCGTCTGCCGTCCGCTGTGCCGCGCGCGCCGCGTCGAGATCGGCCAGCTTGATCTTCTGCCCGGCGACGAGTCCGTAGTCGAAGCCCCGCACGCCGTCCCAGTCGAACGGCTCGGCCGCGTCGAGCACGGCGTTGTCCATCTGCACCGAGACGTTGACGGCCAGCCCGTTCATGCAGCCGCCGCAGTCGTAGGCGCGCGTCGAGTTGTCGCGCGTGACGCGGGCGCGCACCGGCCCCTTGACGAGCCGGTAGGGCAGGTAAAAGCCCTCCAGCCGCTCGAGCGCCCACATCACGTCCTTCGCTTCTTTTTTGCGCGAATTCTTCGCCGCCCAGTCGCGCAGCCTGTTTTTTGCCTCGTCGGGCGTGACGGCAAAGGGAATGATCAGTTCGGGAAAATCCGCCTGTTCGACGAACTCGCGGCGGATCAGCGACGTGCCGCAGAACGGGCATTTCGCCGAGCCCTGCGACTCCTCCATGACGATCCGTGCCGCGCACTTCGGGCAGCTCAGCTCGGTCCGGGGATATTCCGCCGCCTGCGCGGCACGTCTGGCGCGGTTGCGTGCCGTCCAGCTCCGCACCTCGGCCGGGAACTCTTCGACAGAGCGTTCGCTCCCGCAGGCCGGACAGCGGTACGACTGCCGCACGATGTCGAACTCCACCGGCAGACCGCAGTTTTTGCACGTCAGCCCAAGCGGCGACGCGTCTCTGTTGTTCATCGTCGTCAACCTCC
>JAEEUD010000187.1 GCA_016286835.1 Pyramidobacter sp.
GGAGATCCTCAATGCCAGCGGCGCTTTTGAAAACCTCAACGCCGGTCTGCTGAAAATGTGCAAGACGCCGAGATCGGGCGAGCTCGTCTGCTTCCTGGCCGCCAGCCTCGGATCGTTTGCCACGGGCGGCAGCGGCATCGCCATCCTCTTCTTCGGCTCGGTGGTGCGCAGCATCACGAAGACGTTCGGCATCGACCGCTGCCGCGGCGCGAACATCCTCGACGGCGTGGCCTGCGGCACGACGGGACTGATGCCTTACGGCAATCCCATGCTCGTCTCGCTGGGCGTCGTGATGGCGCTGGAGAAGGCCGATCCCAACTTCTCATTCATGAATGTGATCCCGTACACGTTCCACTGCTGGGGCCTGCTGATCATCTTCCTGCTCAGCATCCTCACCGGCATCGGCCGCCGCTACGAAGAGAAAAAGCCTGTGGCGTAAAGAGCAAAATCCTGATATAACAAAGGGGTCCGTCTGCAAGCGGCAGGCGGGCCCCTTATCTGTTATCCGGGAGGCGGGAGCGATGGAGCGCTCAGACGTGGAGACTTTTCTCGAGATCGTCCGCACGAGGAACATCACAAAAGCGGCGGCGCAGCTTTTCGTGTCGCAGTCGACCGTGAGCAGCCGGCTGAAAAATCTGGAGAACGAGCTGGGCTTCGCTCTGGTGATCCGCGGCAAAGGACGGCACACGATCGAGCTGACGAGCAAGGGAGAGGAGTTCATCAGCCTGGCCGAACGCTGGAGCCTGCTCCACGAAGAGGCGGAAAGCCTGCGCGCGGGATCGTTCACGCGGCTGCGCGTCGCCGTCAACGAGAGTTCGTATCATACGCGCATCGCGCCGTTCCTGCTGGAATACGGACACGACAATCCCGGTCTGCGCTACGCGGTGCGCATCTGCGACTCCGAGCAGGTCTACGAGCTGACCAACAAGGGGCTCGCCGACTTCGGCTTTGCGTCGTACGAGGCCGACTATCCCAGGCTCCGTGTCGAGGAGATCGAACGGCAGGAACTCTGCATCATCTCCAGCGCCCCTTTGCCCGAGACGGGCAGCCGGCTCGACATCGCCCGTCTCGATCCGGCGTGCGAGATCCGCTTTTCCGGCGGGCACTTCAAGTCGATGGAACAGTGGCGCGAAAAGCACCATCCCGGCGCGGGCGAGCCGGCGCTGACGGTGAACGCCGGACTGGGCGCGCTCAGGTTCTTCCGGGATGCGCCGCGCTGGGCCATCTCGCCGCTGAACATGGCCCATCTGCTGGCGCGTTACGCGCCGCTGCACATCTATCCGCTGGAGGAGCAGCCCCAGCCCTGGCGGATGTTCATGCTCCGCCGCCGCGATGCGGAAGGCAGCCGGCAGGCGCTCTTTGACGATTTCGCGGCCCGGCTGCGCGAACATATCGCCGCCGATCCCGCCTGACGAAGCGAATAAACGTGCCCCGGCCGCCGGTCAACGACGGTCGGGGCACGTTTTGCCGATGCGGGTTATTTGGGCAGGCGCACCATATCGCGCGTGATCTCCTTCAGGTTCGACGCACCGGTCATGAGCATCGTCGCAACAAGTTCCGCAGCGACCTTTTTCAGGTACATCTCGACGCCTTCGGCGCCGCCGCCGAACGAGGCGGTGATGATGGGACGTCCGATCAGCACCGCGTCCGCGCCGAGCGCAATGGCCTTGAACACGTCAAGTCCGGTACGGATGCCGCCGTCCATGAAGATCTTCACGGGGCTGTTTTCGCCGAGCGCGGCGCGGATCTCCGGCAGCACTTCGGCCGTCGCGGGAGAGCTGTCGAGCACGCGGCCGCCGTGGTTCGAGACGACGATGCCGTACACGCCGGCTTCGGCGGCCTTGAGCGCACCTTTGGCCGACATCACGCCCTTGACGATGAACGGCAGCGGGGCGCAGGCGGCGACGAGCTCTTTCATGTCGGCGACGCTCTTGGGATAGACGGTGCCGCCGTTGAGCTTGACGTTGACCAGTCCGGCGGCATCCACGTCCATGGCGATGGCGGTCGCGCCGTACTCCTTGGCGGCCTGGACGCGCGGCAGGGCCAGATCGAGGCTCCACGGCTTGATCGTGGGCACGCCGGGCACGCCGAGGCGCTTCATCGCCTCAAGCGGTCCGTAAAACGCCTCGCGCACGGGCGAATCTCCCGTGAACGCGGCGCTGCCCGCGGCGGCCGAACCGGCCAAGACGCGCTCGGCCTGGGCTTCCTCGCTGATGTCGCTGCCGTAGTTCATCTTCATGCCGCCGATCGGGGCGGGGAAGGCCGGCAGGGCGAACTTTCTGCCGAAGAACTCGCACGACGTGTCCTGTCCATGCTCCGCGTACAGCGTGTCGAGCACGATCTGCACGTCGCGCAGATAGGCAACGTTGCGCACGAACGAATCGCCGCTGCCCTTGCCGCCCGCGCCGGGCACCTCGCCGCGGCATGCGCGGCCGTCGCACACGGGACAGACGCGGCACTTGGGCGCGAGAAGATCGCGCGCGGTCTTGAGCATTTCATTGTAGTCCATTTTTGTTTTCCCCCCGGAAAATCTCAAATCGCGCCGCTTGTTTCATGTGAAACACATCCTCAGAAAAAAACGGCGCGGTGCGGCGTGTTCCGCGTGGAACACATCACGGCAAAAACGCTCTTTCCCCTCGCGTCTCTACGCTTATCGCTTTTGCCTTATGGTCTCGGTTCTCTGTATCTGTGACGAATCTTCTAAAAATGTCACCGCTTCGCGCGGTCGAGCTCGGTCCAGACAAACGCGCTGCCCTCACGCGACCATTTCAGCAGCAGCGATTCGCCTTCAAGATGTGCGATCGCCCAGTTCGGCGCGGCAAAGCACACCTGCGCGGATTTCAGCTCGGGACGGACGGCGTACAGCGATTCAAGCAGCGCCGTGCGGCTCAGTACGGCCGTCCATTTAGGCTCGGGCGCCATGCGCGTCATCGTCATCGCGAACTCGGCGTTCTGCCGCTGCACCTTGCCGCTGTGGCTGATCACTCCCCACACGGCAACGGTCGCGGCAACAAGGGCCAGCGCCGCGGTGAGCGCCAGCGTCAGCTTGGAAGGGCCCAAAAAATCCTTGTCGATCTTCATCTCAGCTCACCGTCTTTCCGCGCAGCTGTCCGCAGGCGGCATCGATGTCGGTGCCGTGCTCCTTGCGCAGTTCGCACTCCACGTTCAGCTCTTTCAAAATCTTCATGAACGGCTGGATGCGGCTGGCCGAGGGACGCGAAAACCTCGTGCCTTCGACGGGGTTGAAGGGGATCAGGTTGACGTAGACCTGCAGTCCGTCGAACAGCGTGGCCAGCTCGTAGGCGCATTCGGGCATGTCGTTGATGTTTTTCAGCAGGATGTATTCCATCGTCGCGCGCACGCCGGTCTTTTTCTGCCAGTACTTGAGCGCGTCGAACACCTGTGAGAGCGGGAACTTGTCGTTGACGGGCATGATGCGCGATCTGATCTCGTCGTTGGGAGCGTGGAGCGACAGGCACAGGTAGATGCCCAGCCCCTCGTCGGCGAGGCGGCGGATGCCGTCGGGGATGCCGCTGGTCGAGATCGTCACGTGGCGCACGGAAAGGCCGCGCATCTTCGGCTCCAAAAACATCTTCACGGCGCGGAAGACGTTGTCGGCATTGAGGAACGGCTCGCCCATGCCCATGAAGACGACGTTGTTGATGTCGTGCCCCACGTCGGCTTCCATGGCCGCAAAGTGTGCAACGATCTCGCCGGCCGTGAGGTTGCGCGTGAAGCCCTGCTGTCCCGTGGCGCAAAAGCCGCAGCGCAGCGGGCAGCCGACCTGCGAGGAGATGCAGGCGGTGAAGTGATTGCCGTGATCCATCAGCACGGATTCGATGAACTGGCCGTCGTCGAGCCTCCACAGGTACTTCCGCGTGCGGTCCTGCGAGACCTGGCGTTTCGCCAGTCGCGGCAGATGAAACTCCACCAGCTCCGGCAGAGCGGCGCGCGCAGCTTTTGACAGGTTGGTCATGGCCGCGAAGTCGAAGACCTTCTTCTGATAGATCCACTGACAGATCTGATCGGCCGTGTAGCGCGGCAGATCCAGCTTCTCCTGTACGAACGCCCGCCACTCGTCAAGGCTCAGGTCGAAGGCGTTGATTTTCGCCTGCGGCGCTTCGGGCGCGGCAGTTACGTTTTC
>JAEEUD010000188.1 GCA_016286835.1 Pyramidobacter sp.
GTACAGGTCAACCGCCTCGGCATCGCGCGCACGTTCCAGAACATCCGACTCTTTAAAAACCTCAGCGTCGCCGACAACGTCAAAGTGGCGATGACCAACGACATCGACTACGGTCTTCTCAGCTCGGTGCTGCGCCTGCCGAGCTACCGCAAATGGGAGATCGAGGCGCACCGCCGCGCGCTGAAGCTGCTGTCGATCTTCGACATGCAGAGCGCCGCGTCGCTCCCGGCCGGTTCGCTGCCCTACGGCGCGCAGCGGCGGCTGGAGATCGTGCGCGCGCTGGCGACCTATCCCTCGCTGCTGCTGCTTGACGAGCCGGCCGCGGGCATGAACCCGTCGGAGACGATGGAGCTGGTGGACAGCATCAGGCGCGTGCACGAGCTGTTCCCGATCGCCATCATGCTCATCGAGCACGACATGAACCTCGTCATGAACCTGTGCGAAGGCATCTGCGTGCTCAACTTCGGCCGCATCATCGCCAAGGGGACGCCCGAGGACATTCAGAACAACCCGGCCGTCATCGAGGCCTATCTGGGCCGTCAGAAGGAGGAAGAACAATGAGCGGGGCGCTGCTGAACGTTGAAGACATCCACGTCTATTACGGCAGTATCCACGCCATCAAGGGCGTCTCGTTCGCGGTGAACGAGGGCGAGATCGTCACGCTGATCGGCGCCAACGGCGCGGGCAAATCCACGTGCCTCAACGCCATCTCCGGCCTGCTGCGTCCGCGCGAAGGCAGCATCTCGTTCCTCGGGCGCAACCTGACGAAGACGCCGCCGCACAGGATCGTCGAGATGGGCGCGGCGCAGGTGCCCGAAGGGCGCCGCATCTTCCTGCACATGAGCGTGCGCGAAAACCTGGAAATGGGCGCCTACACGCAGCACGCCCGCGGCGCTGCCGCCATGGAAGAGGACATCGCCATGGTCTACGACCTGTTCCCCCGCCTCGGCGAACGCCGCAATCAGATCGCGGGCACGCTGTCCGGCGGCGAGCAGCAGATGCTGGCCATCGGCCGCGGACTGATGAGCCATCCCAAGCTGCTCATGCTCGACGAGCCCTCGATGGGCCTGGCGCCGATCCTCGTGGACGAGATCTTCGAGATCATCGCCAACCTGCACGCCCGCGGCGCGACGATCCTGCTGGTCGAGCAGAACGCCCGCATGGCGCTGTCGGTGGCCGACCGCGGCTACGTCATGGAGACCGGCCGCATCTCCGCCTGGGGCACCGGCAAAGAACTGCTGGCCTCGCCCGCCGTGCGCAAGGCGTATCTGGGCGGATAGCGCCGGCTGAATCAGCGGAGCTTGTGCTATGAACAACAAAGATCTGATAAAATATTTTTACGAAGTGATCGTCTCAGAACAACGGCTTGACGAATTGCCGAAATACATATCGGAGCATTGTGCAGCAAAGAATGGCGAAAAATCAGTTTTCCTTGGGCTGGAGGGAATGAAGCAGCACATTTCAGCATTGAAAAAAACATACCCAGACTTAACGCTGAAAGTCATTCGCCAATTTGCGGAAGACGATTATGTCATCTCAGAGCTCATCATGAGAGGCACGCATCAAGGCCAATTTCTCGGGATCACGCCGACAGGACATGTTTTGAAAATCGCAGGCATCAACATCGATAAAGTCAGCGAAGGTAAAATCGTTGAGCACGCCGGCGTCGCAAATACCTTTGAAACATTTTACGAGCATCATTTGATCAAGCCTGTTTAAAAATCTGACGTAACCACCAACTGAAAGGAATGACCGCACATGAAACTTGCCCAGGCACTCCAGGAACGCGCCGATCTCAACACCCGCATCCGACAGCTCACCTCGCGGCTGACGAACAACGCGCTCGTGCAGGAGGGCGAAAAGCCCGCCGAGGACCCGGCAAAGCTGCTCAAGGAACTGAACGAGTGCGTCGACCGTCTCGAAGAGCTGATCGGCCGCATCAACCTGACCAACGCGCGCACTACGGTCGACGGCCGTTCTCTGACGGAGCTGATCGCCCGCAAGGACGCGCTGCACACGCGCATCGCCTCGTACCGCTCCCTTCTTGAACAAGCCAGCCGCACCGCGGCGCGCGCCACACGGTCGGAGATCAAGATCCTCAGCACCGTGAACGTGAGCAAGCTGCAAAAAGACGTGGACGAGATGTCCAAAGAACTGCGCACGGTGGAGAACACGATCCAGGAGAGCAACTGGCTGACGGAACTGCTGTAAACAACGAAACGGCTCGGTAGCTCTTCGGCGGGGTGAACGCGATCTCTGCGGCTGAGAATGAATGAGTCCGCACTCGTCCCGCGCCCTGCGAAAGGGCAGGCGCGGAGCGCCCCGGGGCGGGCGCAGCCCTTTGGGCTCATCGTTATGCCCGAAAAAAGCACACGCGCACACCTCATCATTCACCGTTCAAACCCGTGCGTTGACCGTCGAAAGCGAGGGCGGGACAGGGGACTGCCGTTTCGTTTTGCCTCACAAGACAAGCGCCGCGGAAACAAACTGCTTCTTCGGCCCGGTATGAAATGCGCAGATTGAGTGTTGACAAAACCGCACAGTTGGATTATAAACTGAAGCATGAATAAAATACGTCTCACGGATAGAGGCGCGGGATCGGAAGAGTAGCTTTTCGCACTCAGCGGCGGCTGGCGAAAAAGCAAAAGGCCGTCCCGCCGAAGCGGTCGGGCGCGACGCGCGCGCACCCCGCTGGGCCGTCGGAGAAGATCCGCCGGACTGTCGCCGATTCGGCGGAGCGCTATCGTGGCGGAACGTCTATCGTCTTCTCCTTTTTGATCGTACGAACACGGCGGCCGCGGATAGTTTTCCGTGACCGCCGTATTTTATGCACAAATTTCATGTTTGGAGGAATGTATCATGAGTTCAGAGAAAAAAGGCTTCCAGATGCCCAACACGTGGCTGATCGTCTTCGGACTGATCGTCATCATGGCCGTCCTGTCGTGGATCATCCCGCCCGGATCGTTCGACTATCAGAAGGTGGACGTGAACGGCACGATGCGCAACATCGCCATCGCCGGTTCGTATCACCCTGTCGATCCCGCCACGGCGCACCCCACCGGCTTCCTCGGCGCGTTCGCGGCGCTGTATCAGGGCTGCGTCAAGGCCAGCGGCGTCATCTTCGTCATCCTTTGCTGCGCGGCCACGTTCGGCGTGATGGTCAAGACCGGCGCGTTCCATGCGGGCATCGGCAAGGTGCTCGACGTGGTCGGCGACAAGGCCCTGCTGATCATCCCCGTGCTGATGATCCTGTTCGGCATCGGCGGTTCGGCGTTCGGAATGCTGTCCGAGTTCTACGGCTTCTATCCGCTCGTCATCGGGCTGGCTGTGGCTCTGGGCTACGACGCCATGACCGGCTTCGCGATCCTCGCGCTGGGCGAGTACGTGGGCTTCATGGCCTCGACGCTCAACCCCTACACGGTCGCCATCGCCCAGGCGATCGCGCAGGTGCCGCTGTACTCCGGCCTCGGCTTCCGCATCTTCTGCTTCTGCGTGTTCATGGGCATCTGCATCCTCTACCTGCTCCGCTACGCCCTGAAAGTCAAGAAGAACCCCGAGCTGTCCGTCATGAACGGCGTGTCGTGCGCTCACGCCGCCGGCGGCGCTTCGATGCAGGGACTGGATTTCACCTGGCGCCACGGCCTCGTTCTGCTCGACCTGCTCGTCACGCTCGCCGTGCTGCTCGTCGGCCTGATGTGGTACAACTGGGGCTATAAGGAACTGTGCGGCCTGTTCATCATCATGGCGGCGTTCGCCTCGATCGTCTCCGGCTGGAGCGGCAACAAGTTCTGCGACGAGATGCTCACCGGCGCGCGCAGCGTGCTCTGGGGCGCCATCCTTACCGGCCTGGCCAACGGCCTCGTCGTCATCATGGAGAACGCCAAGATCATGGACACGATCATCAACTTCCTCGCCGAGATGCTGAAACGCGCTCCGAGCGCGCTGTCGGCTCAGTTCATGCTGATCGTCCAGACGCTGATCAACTTCCTCATCCCCTCCGGCTCCGGCCAGGCTGCGGCGACCATGCCGATCATGGCCCCGCTGGCCGACATGCTCGGCATCACGCGCCAGGTGGCCTGCCTTGCCTTCCAGTTCGGTGACGGCCTCTCCAACATC
>JAEEUD010000189.1 GCA_016286835.1 Pyramidobacter sp.
AGGGACATGAAATATCTGCCTTTCTGGGGGGCGTAGTTTTGTTTTGACTTGCCCGTAATTTGCCGGAAGGAAATTTCATAGCTGGCTTGTTAAAAATGAATCCAGTTGCGGAGCGGTTCGCTGTTTTTGCGAGGAAGGGTTTTAACTTGCTCGTAACGTGCCTGTAATTTGCTGCGGGGGAATAAGGTTTTCAGCAAGGAAAATATAACGATGAGCGGAACGCGTGCCGGCAATGCGCGTTCCGCTCGTTTTTTGTTACCGGTTGGCCGCCAGATACGCGTTCACCCGGTCGGCGACGTTCTTCTGCAGGTTGCGGAAGAAGAACAGGTAGTCGTACACGTGGTACGAGCCCACGGGCAGGCCGGGGACTCTGGGCGGGTAGTCCGCGGAGGCGAGGCCGGGGACTTTGAGCACGCCGCGCCCTTCGTCGAGATACGCGCCGCACAGCCCGGGGACTTCCTTTTTGATCTCGCCGCTGTAATCGGTGAAGCAGGCGCCGAGGTTCAGCGCGGCGTCGGCGGGCGTGCTGTCGGTGCGCCAGTTGAGGGGATTGATGGCGAGCGTCTTTGTCTGCGCAGGGTTGATGAACGTTTCGGTCAGTTCGGGGGCTTCGCAGTCAAAGGCGACGACGACGCCGGTGTCGGTCTCGCCGCGGGCGGGGACGATCCACGGGCAGCGCTGCGTCAGTTCGGGGGGCAGACGCCAGCCGAGGGCGTACACGGCGATGAGCTGGCGGCGCAGCTTTTCGTCGCGGAAGTGCTCTTCCAGCAGGCGCAGGCACATGTCGGCGCCCTGCGAGAAGCCGGCGATGATGAAGGGGCGGCCGTTGTTTTCGTGCTTGAGATAATGGACGAAGGCGGCGGAAACGTCGGCATAGGCTTTTGCAAAGGCGGGGCCGCGCTCGGCTTCCGGCAGGGAGTAGGCACGCATCGCGGCCTGACGGTAGAACGGCGCGTACAATCTTGCGGCAGGCTCATAAATGCCCCGTTCCATGTTGAGCGCGCCGAGGAAGTTCGTTTTCGTCTTTTCGTCGCTCATCGACATGTTGTTTTCGTCTTTCATGTCGACGGTGGGGCAGATCAGGAACACGTCGGCGCTTTGGGCTTCACCGATGCGGTAATAAGCCCAGTTTTCCGTCTTCCCGTAATCGGGCGCGTCCGCTGTGCGGAAGCTGCCTGCGAAGGTCAGCGCGATCAGCGCCAGGCAGAACGCGAGCCACGCCCCCCAAAACAGTTTTTTGCTCTTGGTCATTCTTTTCCCTCCTGACGAAAAAGAGTTTCAGATGGTGATATTGTACACCGTTTCTCTTTGGAAAAAGCCGTTTCCGAAAAAACGAACGGGCCGGCAGCGCGGCGATGATGCGGCGCTTCCGGCCCGATCGTTCTATATCGTTGTTATTTGACCCAGTAGACGCGGCCTTCACGGCGCGGCGCGGCGGGCTTGGCGGGCTCGGCGGCGTAGCCGAGGATGCAGTTGCCCACGCCTTCGTACTCGCCCTCGATGCCGAGGTCTTTGAGCAGGGCCTTGAACTCGTCCATCTCGAAGGTCTGCTTGGCGCGGTGGATCCAGCAGCTGCCAAGACCCAGCGAGTGGGCGGCGAGGAGCATGTTCTCGATCGCGACGGAGCCGTCGTACACGCAGGTGGGCACGCTCTTGTCGGCCAGCACGACGAGAACGACGGGCGCGCCGTAGAACATGTCCTGTCCGGCGTTGCCGCGGATCTCGGCGTTCACTTCGCTGAGGCGGTCGCGCAGTTTCTTGTCGGTCACGGCGACGACGATGGGCGACTGCTTGCCCATGCCGCTGGCGGCGTACAGTCCGGCCTCGATGACCTGCTCGATCAGCTCCTGCGGCACGGGATCGGCCTTGTACTTCTTGCAGCTGCGGCGCTCAAGCAGGGCTTTCATGACTTCGTTCATCTGATGGTTCCTCCTTGAAGATAAAATTGATTGCGGTTCTGTCGATATTCTACACCAGAACTGTCGTTTTGTCGCGCGCTGAGCGGCCGATCCGTTTGACGATCGCCGACCGAACGACGAGGGGCAAAGTGCGGACGCGCGAACAGGCATTCTCCATTTGCAAAACTGCGCTTTTATTCTTATAATATACACTGAAAACAGGAAAAAGAATTCCGACTTGGCGTTTGATCTGTTTCACGGTGAATGTCCGTTCGGAAGACGATCGAAGGAGAAGAGACGATGAAGTACATCGACAGTCATTGCCATCCCAACAGCGCCGACCTCAGAAACGAAGCAGCTGCCGTGTTCGAGCGCGCCCGTGCCGCGGGCGTGCTGAAGATGGGCGTGATCGGCGGCGATCTGGCCGACAGCCTTGAGGCGGTGGAGATGAGCCGTACGTACGCGGAGTATGGGCTGTTTCCCGTCGTCGGCGTGCATCCGCACGAAGCGCGGACGATGCCCGACGGAGTCGCGCCCGAGCTGATGGAACTGGCGAAGCTGCCGGAGGTGCGCGCCTGGGGCGAGATCGGGCTGGATTATTACTACGATTTCTCGACGCGCGAGCAGCAGCGTTCGTGCTTCGTCGCCCAGCTGGAAGCGGCGAAGGCACTGGGCAGGACGGTCGTCTTCCACGTGCGCGACGCCTACGACGATTTCTGGGAGCTGATGACGCCGGAGCGCACGCCCGATAACGCGGTGCTGCACTGCTTCAACGGCGGCGAGGCCGACGCGAAGCGGGCACTCGATCTGGGCTGGAAGATCGGCTTCACGGGCATGATCACGTTCAAGAGCGCCCAGACGCTGCGCGACATCGCCGCAAAGCTGCCGCTGGAGTCGCTGCTGTGCGAGACGGACTCGCCCTACATGACGCCTGTGCCGTTCCGCGGCACGCGCAACGAGCCCTGCAACGTGCCGCTGGTCTACCGCAAGATCGCGGAGATCAAGGACATCGGCCTCGACGAAGCGGCAGAGCAGATCTGGCGCAACAACATGGAATTCTGGGGATTTGAAGATAATTAGTAATTACTAATTATTAATTAATAATTAAGGATGGAGTCACCCATGTTTGAATATCATCTGATCGCTGTCGATCCGGAGACGGGGGCGCGGGCCGGCGAGTTCGTCACGCCGCACGGCGTGATCCCCACGCCGGTGTTCATGCCCGTCGGCACGCAGGCCACGGTCAAGTCGATGAGCCCCGACGAGCTGCGCACGATCGACGCGAAGATCATCCTATCGAATACCTATCATCTCTTCCTGCGCCCCGGTCCGGACCTGATCGCCAAGGCCGGCGGCCTGCACGGCTTCATGAACTGGGATCGCCCGATCCTCACCGACAGCGGCGGCTTTCAGGTGTTCTCGCTGGCGAAGATCAATAAGATCATGGACGACGGCGTGGAGTTCCGCTCGCACCTCGACGGCACCAAATACATGATGACGCCCGAGCTGGCCACGGAAGTTCAGGAAAAGCTCGGCAGCGACATCGCCATGTGCTTCGACCAGTGCGTCGAGCTGCCCTGCACGAGACAACAGGCCGAGGACGCCGTGGAGCGCACGCTGCGCTGGGCGGCGCGATGCAAAGCGGCTCACACGCGGGACGACCAGGCACAGTTCGGCATCGTTCAGGGCGGCCTGTTCGACGATCTGCGCGCCTCGTGCGCCGACGCGCTGGCGGAGATGGATTTCCCCGGCTACGCCATCGGCGGGCTGTCGGTGGGGGAGAGCCATGCGGAGATGTACCGCTGCATGGAAGCGCTCATGCCGCACATGCCGGCGGAAAAGCCGCGCTACCTGATGGGCGTGGGCCATCCGGCCAACCTCATCGAGGGCATCGCACGCGGCATCGACATGTTCGACTGCGTGCTGCCCACGCGCAACGGCCGCACGGGGACGGTCTTCACGCGCGACGGGAAGATGAACATCAAAAACGCGAAGTTCACCGAGGACTTTTCGCCGATCGACGCGGAGTGCGACTGCTACGCCTGCCGCAATTTCACGCGTGCCTACGTGCGCCATCTCTACCGCGCCGGCGAGATCCTGGCCGTGCGGCTGCTGTCATGGCACAACATCCACTTCCTCGTGAAGCTGGTGGCTGGCGCGCGGCAGGCGATCATCGAAGGGCGGTTCGGTGAGTACCGCCGCGAGTTCATG
>JAEEUD010000007.1 GCA_016286835.1 Pyramidobacter sp.
GTCGCGGAGCGTGCTTACGACTTTACTGTCTTTCATTTGTTCGCGCCTCCCTTGATGGCTTCGGCCATGGCGATCGTCTGCTCGGCCCGCGTGACGATCGGCTTGTCGATCATCTTGCCGTGCAGCGAGATCGCGCCGCGGCCCTGCTCCTTGGCCTGACGGATGGCTTCGAGCACTTCGTAGGCGTAGTTGATCTCCTTCTGCGTGGGGCTGAACGCCTCGTTGACGGCGCGCACGTGGCGGGGCGAGATGCACGCCTTGCCCGTGAAGCCCATGCTGCGCGCGAACTGCGCGTCTTTGACGATGCCCTCGTCGTCGTTCACGTCGGTGAACGGCGTGTCGTACACGTCGATGCCGGCGGCGCGGGCGGCCGAGACCATGCGGCTGCGGGCGTAGAAGATCTCCGTGCCCTCCTTGGTGCGCGGGCAGCGCAGATCGGCCGTCAAATCTTCGGCGCCGAGGAAGATCGCCGCCACGCGCGGGCAGGCCGCGGCGATGGCAGCAGCGTTTTCAAGTCCTTTGGCCGTCTCGATGAGCGGGATCAGCTTCACTGTGCCGTTCGCAAGACCGCTTTTGGCTTCGATCTCCGAGATGGCCGCGTCGAGCGTGAGCACGTCGTCGGCCCCGTTCACCTTGGTGGGCATGATCAGATCAGGCGCTAGCGGCACGATCTCTTCAAGGTCGTCGCGCCAGTAAGGCGTATCGAGAGAGTTGATGCGCACCGTCAGCTCCACGTTTTTGAAGCCGATCGCCTTGATGGCGCTGCGCACGAGGATGCGGGCGGCGTCCTTCTGATCCGGCGCGACGGCGTCCTCAAGGTCGAGGATGACGTTGTCCGCACCCAGCGCGTCGCCGTTGACGATGATGTTGGGCGTGTTGCCCGGCAGGAACAGCATGGACCGTCTCATTTCGCATCCTCCTTCGCGCCGCGCTTCAGCGCCGTTTCGACACGGGCACGGATCGTGCAGTCGAGTGCCCCCCGGTCGGTGACGCGCACGGCCGCGCCGCTCACGTCGAACTGCGCCAGCACCTCGCGCACGCTCTTTTCGATGGAATCGCCGAATTGTGCCAGCACCGCCGATTCGATCTCGACGGACACGGAAGCCGCGGGCGCGACTTCGACAAGCGCGTCGCTGGATTCAAGCGTTCCGGCGACGGCGTTTCTGATGATCTTCACAAAAAGCGCTCCTTTCGTTCACGGATTCTGTTTCATTATTGTAACGCAAATCACAGTGTCGTTCCAGTGGCAAAACGCAAACTCTGACCCGGGTAAAAAACGGGAACGATCGATCGCAAAAAAACACGCCGCGAATTATGTTCCACGGAGAACACAAATTCACGGCGTGTTATGATTACGCAGTTTATGCGTAAAGATGGCAGGCAACATGACAGCCCGGCTCGACTTCTTTCAGCTCGGGCTTTTCGCGGCGGCACACGTCCGTGCACTGGGGGCAGCGCGTCTGGAACGGGCAGCCGGGGGGCAGGTCGACGGGGCTGGGGATCTCGCCGGCGAGCGGTTCGATCTTCTCGCCGCGGGCAAAGTCGATCTTGAAGACGACTTTCAGCAGCGCCCGCGTGTAGGGATGCCGGCAGGCTTCGGAAATGCGCCGGCCTTCGATGAGCTCGACAACGTTGCCGAGGTACATCACGGCCACCTGACGGCACATCAGATCGACGAGGCCCAGGTCGTGGCAGATGAACATGTAGGCGATGTGCTTCTCGCGCTGCAGCCTGATCAGCAGCTCGCAGACGGTCTTCTGCACCGACACGTCAAGGGCGCTCGTCGCCTCGTCGCAGACGATCACTTCCGGCTCGAGCGCCAGGGCTCGGGCGATGCCGACCCGCTGGCGCTGGCCGCCCGACATGCTGTGCGGGTAGCGGTCCTTGAAATCCTCGGGCAGTTCGACCATGCGCAGCAGCTCGGCCGCTTTGGCGTCCACGTCGCGGCTTTTGATCAGGCCGAAGTTGCGCAGCGGCTCGCAGAGGATGTCCTTGACCTTCATCTTCGGGTTGAACGCCGTGGTCGGGTCCTGAAACACCATCTGGATGCGGCGCCTGTTCTGGCGGCGCTTTTCGCCCGTCGCTTCGAGCAGGTTCTCGCCGTTGTAGATGACTTCGCCCGACGTAGCCGGATGCAGCGAAAGCAGCGTGCGCACGAGCGTGCTCTTGCCGCAGCCGCTCTCGCCGATGATGCCGAGCGTCTGGCCTTTGTACACGCGCAGGGAGATGTTGTCGCACGCGGTCAGCGAACGTCCGTCTTCGAGCGGGAACTTCTTCGTCAGGCCGCGGATGTCGAGGACGACGGGCGCGGCGTTATTCGGCTCGCTCATAGTACGGTTCGCCTCCAATCACGGGCACGGCGGCCAGCAGGGTCTTTGTGTACTCGTCGCGCGGGCGGAACAGCACCTGTTCGCGCGGGCCGCTCTCGACGACGCGGCCTCCCTTCATGACGATGATCTTGTTGGACATGTACGAGGCCACGCCGAGGTTGTGCGTGACGATGATGACGGCAGCGTTGTACTCGTTGCGCACGTCCACGATCTGGCGGATGATCTGCGCCTGCGTGGTCACGTCGAGCGCGCTCGTCGGCTCGTCGGCCAGCAGCAGGCGGGGGCTGAAGGTCATCGCCATGGCGATGCCGACGCGCTGTCTCATGCCGCCGGAAAGCTCGAACGGGAAGCTGCGCATGACGTTCTCGACGTTGGGCAGGAACATGCGCGCAAGCATTTCCTCCGCCTGCGCTTTCGCGTCCGCCGCGCTTTTCTCGGGCGTGTGGGCGCGGATATAGTCGCAAAACTGCGAGCCGATCGTGCGGATGGGATTGAGCATCGCGCCGCTGTCCTGAAAGATCATCGACATGGCGGTGCCGCGCATCTCGCGCCACTGCGCGGGCGTGTTGCCAAGCAGGCTGCGGCCTTCGTAGACGATGTCGCCGCCCGAGACTCGCCCCGCGCCGGGCAGACAGCCCATGATCGCGCGGATGACGGTGGTCTTGCCGCTGCCGCTCTCGCCGACGATGGAGAGGATCTCGCCGCGCTCCAGTTCCAGATCGACGCCCTCAACGGTCTTGCGCGTGCCGTAGCTGACGTCAAGGTTCTTCACTTCCAGAAGCATGAGCCGCTCCTTTCTGTTTCATGAAAACCGAACCAAACGCGAAGACGCGAAGGCGCCAAGAAAACCGGAAAGATCGCTTCGAGTGAGTTTGTTTCATGTGAAACACAACGGAAAAACTGTTTCCGGATATGCCTTCTTCGCGTCTTAGCGTCTTCGCGTTGGATCTTGTCTAGCTTTTCGCGTTACTTCGCGGGGCGGGTCTCCTTCGTCAGCCAGTAGTAGTCGCAGGGCTGGATCTCCGCGCCGGTGACGGTGAGGTTGCTGACCATGTTCGTCTGCGGATAGCCGAAGATGACCGTGCCGGCCTCGTCGAGGATGATCTTTTCCATCTCGACGACGATCTCGCGGCGCTTCGCCGGATCAAACTCGACAGCCAGCTTGTCGCTCAGCTCGTCGTAGCGGGCATTGGAGAAGCCGCTGCCGTTCTGGGGGTTGCTGCCCTTGGCAGGGTCGCCGTCGTGACGGTTCGTCTTCCAGTACATGTTGACGAACACCTCGGGATCGCCGGCCTGTGCCGTCAGCACGTTGGAGATGAGGATGTCGTACTCGCCGCGGATGCCGATGCCGTCAAGCACGTTGTAATCCACGTTCTTCAGGTTGATCTTGAAGCCCACGCCGCTCGCGTCGGCCTGCGTGGCCTCGGCAAACAGGGGCAGCTCGGCGCGGCCGGAGTAGAAGATGAAGTCGAGCTCCAGCTTCTTGCCGTCCTTCTCGCGCACGCCGTCCTTGCCCATCTTCCAGCCGGCCTTCTCAAGCAGGTCTTCGGCGCTGTCGGGGTCGTAGCCGTTGGGGTCCTTCAGATTGGCGAAATCGTAGTCCATCGAGGGCGGCATGAGCGGACCGCCGGCCGTGAACGTGTCTTTCAGCAGCACCTTGCAGTACGTCTCGCGGTCGAGCGAACGCAGGAGCGCCTGACGCACGGCCTTGTCGGCAAGGATGCGTCCGGGAGCCTGATTGAGACGGCCGAGGACGTCGCGAAGCGAGGGGATGGCGCTGATGTAGAACTTGCTCTTGTCGCCGAACAGCGCCAGGTCGCCGGCGGAGATGTTGATCGCCATGTCGATCTCGCCCGACTGGAGCGCCATCGCGCGCGTGTTCGGGTCGTCGATCGTGTGGATGTTGACGGCGTCGAAGGGGACTTCGCCGTCCCAGTAGTTGGGATTGCGCACCATCTCGGCCAGCGCCTTGGTGTAGTTCTTCACCATGTACGGGCCGGTGCAGATCGCGCCCTGCTTGGCGTAGTCGCGGTCGGTCACGCTCGTGTCGATGATGATGAAGAGCGGGTCACCGAAGATGCCCGGCAGCGTCGGCACGGGCTTTTTCGTCTTGACGATGACGTTCTGGCCGTCCCAGGTGATCGAGTCGCACTCGAACATCGAGCGGGCGCGCGGCGCCTTGTCAAGCGTGCGCTGCAGCGACTTCCCGGCCGCTTCGCCGGTGACCTTGTTGCCGTTGGAGAATACGGCGCGGTCGTCGATCGTGAACGTCCAGGTCAGCTTGTCGTCGCTGATCTTCCACTCCTTCGCCAGCCAGGGCACCGCGTTCATCTTCGTGTCGAACTTGACGAGGCACTCGCCCAGGCCGTACCGCATGACGACCCAGCCGAAGTAGTTGTCCGTCGTCTCCAGACTGTCGGCGAAGTTCGTGACGCCGAACTTGAGCATCTCCTTCGTCGCACCGAACGAGCAGGCCGATGCCGCCAGAACCGCCGCGGCCGCAAGGCCGCACACCCATGACTTTTTCATTCTCAACCAGTCTCCTTTGCATGTTATAAAATCAAATTCAAATCCGACACGAAGACTCAAAGACACGAAGGAATCGGAAGAAAAACGCGCGTAACGTTTTATTGCGCTCTCGTGCTCAAACGACCTCAGACACGTTTTTATCCAAAAATCTTCTTTGTGTCTTTGTGTCTTAGGGCCTTTGCGTTAAAGAATTTGAACCTGAATCAGCTTTTTATCCTTCCTGCCGCGGGTCGAGCACGTCGCGGAGCGCGTCGCCCCAGCGGTTGAAGATCACCACGGTGATGAAGATCGCCAGCCCCGGGAACGCCATCAGCCACGGCGCCGACTGGAACTGCTGACGTCCTTCGTTGAGCATCAGCCCCCATTCGGGCGCGGGCGGCTGCGAGCCGAAGCCGAGGAACGACAGTCCCGCCAGCTCCATCATCATCGCGCCGATATCCGACGCCGCCGTGATCACCATCAGCGGCAGGATGTTGGGCAGGATGTGCGACATAAGGATGTGCAGAGGCTTGCCGCCGCAGACGATCGCCGCCTCGACGAAATCGCGCTTTTTGATCTTCAGCACCATGCTGCGTGCCAGCCGCGCGTATTTCGTCCACGTCACGATCGTCAGGGCGATCATGGCGTTGATCAGACTGCCGCCGAGGATGCCGGCCACGGCGATGGCGAGGATCATGCCGGGGAACGAGATCATCATGTCCGACACACGCATGATGAGCGTGTCGGTGATCCCGCCGAAATAGCCGGCGACCACGCCCAGCGACGTGCCGACGATGAAGATGACCGTCACCAGAACGAGCACGCTCGTCAGCGAATAGCGCGCGCCGTAAAGGATGCGGCTGAAACAGTCGCGTCCCAGCTTGTCCGTGCCGAACCAGTGCGCGGCCGACGGGGCCTGAAACGCGTCGCGCATCCGCGCCCGCAGAGGATTGTAGGGCGTCAGCTCCGGCGCGAATACGGCGATGAGGATCAATGCCAGCACCAGCAGCGTCATCACCTGAAAGGCGCGGTTCCGTTTCAGGCCGTTCCACAGGTTCTCCATGTCAGTGTCCCGCCTTTCTCAGCCGCGGATCGAGCGCCGTGTACGACATATCGACGACGAGGTTGATGACCATGTACATCAGCGCGATCCAGAGCACGATGCCCTGCACCAGCTGAAAATCGCGGTAGATGATCGCTTCGACGGCCAGATAGCCCAGCCCCGGCCACGAGAAGACGATCTCCACCACCGCCGAGCCGCCCAGCAGGCTGCCGAACGACAGCCCCAGCAGCGTGATCAGCGGCAGCATCGCGTTGGGCAGCACTTCGCGCCAGAGGATGTAGCGCTCCGTCATGCCGCGGGCGCGCGCCCCCGTCACGTAGTCCTGATGCAGTTCCTCCAGCACCGCGGCACGCACCTGACGCGTGTACTTCGAGGCCATGACGATGCCCAGCGTCAGCGCCGGCATGATCAGATTTTTGAACGCCAGTGAGCCGCCCACGATCGGCAGCCATTTCAGTTTCAATCCCAGCGTCCACAGCAGCATCAGCCCCATCCAGAAGTTCGGGATCGAGATGCCCATGAACGTGATCGAACTCGTGAACCAGTCAAACAAGCTGTTCTGCTTCACCGCGCTGTACACGCCCAACGGCAGCGACACGGCCAGCATGAACGCCGTCGCCGCCAGCGACAACATGAGCGTTGGCTTGAGCGAGATCATCAGCTGCTCGATCACCGGAGCCTTGACCGAGTAGGAAAAGCCGAGATTGCCCTTCAGCGCTCTCCCCAGCCAGCTCAGGTACTGGAAGATAAACGGCTTGTCCAGCCCCAGCTCGGCGCGCAGTGCGTCCAGCTCCTGCTGTGACACGACGATGTCCTCGTTGCCGGCGATCATCTGCCGCACCGGGTCTCCCGGCGACAGCATGACCAGCGCGAACGTGATGAAGCTGATGCCAAGCAGCACGAGCGCGATCTGGATCAGCCGCCGCGCAAGGCGTTTCCACGACACTTTCGCCCATCCCCTCTCTCGAATTAAAACGCGCCGCCGCAACGTTCGGGCGGGAGGATCTCTCCCGCAGAAACGCCGCCGGCGGCGCGAGCGCATCCTGCGATAAAAAAACGCGCCGACTTTCGTCTCATACGAAAATCGGCGCATCCGCATTCATGTGCACGATCGTCGCCCGTCCGTGCAGGACGTGCGACGCTTCCCGAAAAAATGCAAGTCTCCTGACTCGCGCTCCGAAAAGGGCCCCGTTTCCAAAAAGTCCCCTTTCACGCTCCCGTCCTACCTTCCCACGGCTCGCAGTTCGTGCCGCAGTGGCGGACTTTCGTCCACGCGTTCGTGAAAACGCTTCGGCGGGATCTCGCGCTTACAGTGCCGGCAACGCGGGGCTTTCAACCCCATTCCATCTCACGCTTCCGCCTGGCCCAAACGGACTGTACGGCCGGAAGCGGCACTTTCTCGCTGGATTGTCTGATCCGGAGCGCAGTTAACCGCTCCGAACGAATTTATTCTAATCCGCAAAGATAAAAAATGCAATAGCGTCTAAACGATTATTTCATTCTCAACTCAAAAACGCGCGATCGGCGGCGAAAAATCGCGCTATAATTTCTGCGTTTTTGAACTGCATGACGAAAGCGGGTTGGGACATGAAAAAACAATATCTCTACGCGCTGCTGAGCGTGGTCTGCTGGAGCACGATGACGCCGGTGAGCAAAACGCTGCTGCACAGCGTCAGCGGCTTTGAGGTGCAGCTGTGGCGGGCAGGCACGGCCGCGGCGTCGCTGCTGCTGATCCTCCTCGCGCGCGGGCAGGCGCGCGATCTGTGCGACCTTCTCCGCCGGCACGGGCTGCGTCTGGTCGGCTACGGATTCGTGGGCTTTTTCCTCTACACCACGCTGCACCTGTTCAGCCTCGGCGTGCTGTCGGGACAGGTGACGAGCGTCGTCAACTATCTGTGGCCGATCTTCACGGTCTGCCTGTCGAGCCTGATGCTGGGCGAGCCGTTCACGGCCGGCGACGTTTGGGCGCTGGCGCTGTCGTTTCTCGGCGTGGCCGTCGCCTCGCTCGGCGGCGGCGCGGGCGCGTCGCTTACGCGCGCGTCGGTCCTCGGTCTGATCGCCACGGTCACCGCCGCGCTGGGCTACGCCTGGTTCTCGGTGGTGAACAAGCGGCTCGGCGAGGATCAGACGCTGTGCATGTTCGTCTACAACCTCACCAGCGCCGTGTTCGTGCTGCCGCTGGCGCTGTATACGGGCGTCGGGCCGTACACGGCGGCGCAGGTCGCGGGCCTGTCATGGCTGGGCATCAGCGGCGGAGCGCTGGGCAGCCTGTGCTGGGCGCTGGCGCTGAACTGCGGCGACGCGGCGAAGATCGCCAATCTGGCCTACGCCACGCCGGCGCTGTCGGTGTTCATCTGCGGCACGGTGCTCGGCGAAGGGCTGCATCTCTCGTCGTTCGCCGGGCTGGCGCTGATCCTGCTGGGATTTTTCGTGCAGAAGCGCTTCGAGCGGCGCGGAAAAGCGAAAGCTCAAAATCCGGCACAATGATCATGAGAAAACGGCCGGGGATGTTCTACGGAGAACATCCCCGGCCGCTGTTCATTCTCAGTTGAAAAAACTTCTCAGCAGGATCTCCATGCCGATACCGATCAGGATCACGCCGCCGAGCACGCCGGCGCGGCCCGACAGTTTCGTTCCCGCGATCCGCCCGAGCGCCAGACCGGCGCGGCAGATCAGCCACGTCACGCCGGCGATCACCAGCGACGCGATCAGCGCTTCCCGCCATTCGTATTCGGCGATCGCAAAGCCCACCGAGAGCGCGTCGATCGACGTGGCCACGCCCTGAACGAACAGCGTTCCCGCCGTCAGTTCGGCGGCACCGGCTTCGCCGCTTTCGCCGCCGCGCAGCCCCTCGAGCAGCATCTCACCGCCGATCCACAGCAGCAGGCCGAACGCGATCCAGGGAATGAACGGCTCGAACGCGCGAAACTTTTCCACGGCCAGGCGCACGCACAGCCAGCCGGCCATCGGCATGAACCACTGGAAAAACGCGTACACGCCCGACACGCCCCACGCGCGCGCGCGCGACATACGCGGCTCGTTCAGACCGTTCACGAGCGACACGGAAAAGGCGTCCATCGCCAGTCCGACGCCCAGCAAGGCGCTGTTGATGAAAAAGAGAACGCTCCGCTCCATTGCCATTTTGCCCCCAAAGCCCAAAGTGCGCCGCGCTTTTCCGCAGCAAAGGTTATTCTTGCACAGGCCCGCGCGGTTCGTCAATGCAAACAGAGCTGTGATACAATATAGCGCAAGAGGGGGGATTTTAATGAATTATTACATCGCCAGCTGCGTTTTCACGCGCGCGTTCCCGGGTCTGAGCTTCGCCATCCAAAGCTGGGTCCGCGCCCGCAACGGCATCGGGATCGTCCGCTGCTGCGTGCCGAAGTACAAACTGAACGAGTTCACCGCGGAAATGCCGCCGGAGCGCCGCGACGGGTGGAGCGAGCTGCCCGACAGCGCAGATTTTCAGCCGGGCGACACGGTGTGGTCGCTGTGCCACAACTGCTCGGCGATCATCGAAGAACAGAAGCCGGGCGTGAACGTGCGCTCGCTGTGGGAACTGATCCTTACGGACGAGGCTTTCCCGTATCCCGATCTGCGCGGCCGGGAGATGTTCGTGCAGGACTGCTGGCGCGCCCGCGACCGTGCGGACGAGCAGGCGGCCGTGCGCGAGATCCTGCGGCGCATGAACGTCCGCATCCTCGAGCAGGACGAGCGCGGCGAAAAAACGGAGTTCTGCGGCGTCTCGCTGCTGCGTCCGGCACCGCCGCGCAACCTGAAAATGGCGCCGGAACGCTTCGTCGAAAACGCGCCCGGCAAGTTCCTTCCGCACACGCCGGAAGAACAGCGCCGCATCATGACGGAATACGTCGCCCGTTTCCGCGGCACGGAAGTCGTCGATTACTGCCACTACTGCCACGAAGGCCTGCTGCTCGGCGGCGCCAGGGCGCATCATCTGGCTGAACTGCTGTTTGCGGCACAATAACGCTGTTCCACGTAAAACAACATGAAACGATCCGGCCCGCTCGGCATCACCTGTACCGAGCGGGCCGGATCGTTGCGCAAAACGGATAAAACAATCAGTCGGAAAGATCGACGTCCGGCGAGATCCGGACGGTGTAGCCGGGATAGGCTTCCCTGATCTCCTTGCGAAGGATGGCCAGGCCTTCCTTCGGTTGAACGGCAAAGCTCATGACCACGTCGAAGCGCATTTCCTTCCGTTCCACGTCGAGATAAAAGCCGTGCAGCTGCAGCGCCCACTCGTGCGCCGTCACCCGCGCGATCACGTCGTCGCGGATGCGGGACGCCTCGTCGTTGCCGGTGTTGTAGGAATACACGCCGACACCGGTGAGGACGACGCCGGTTTCCTTGTACACCTTCACCTCCGCCTTGCGTGTGAGTCGGTCGAGTTCCTCCACGGTCATCGTATCGGGCAGCTCAAGATGGACGGAAGCGAAGTTTTTGCCGGGGCCGTAGTCGGAAATAAGGAGGTCGTACGCGCCCCTGACTCCCGGGATCCCGCGCAGGATCTCCTTGATCCGTTTGGACGTCTCCTGATCGGCGCGCGTCCCCAGGATATCGTCGAGCGTCTCCTTCATCATCTCGATGCCGGAGCGCACGATGGCGACGGAGATCACGGCGCCGACCCAGGCTTCCAGCGAAACGCCGCTGGCCAGGTAGATCAGCGCCGACGCGAGCACGGAAGACGAAAGCACGGCGTCGAACGAAGCGTCCGCGCCGGAAGCGATCAGCGAGCCGGAATTCACTTTTTTGCCCTGCGCTTTCACGTACCGGCCGAGGATCAGCTTGACGACGACCGCGACGGCGATGATGACGAGCGAAACGGTGCTGTAGTCAGGTTTTTCGGGACGGATGATCTTTTTCACCGAGGCCACGGCCGAGGTGATGCCGGCATAGAGCACGATACCGGAGACGATCATGGCGCTGAGATACTCGATGCGGCCGTAGCCGAGCGGATGTTTTTTGTCCGGCAGCATCCCCGCCAGCTTTGTGCCGACGATCGTGATGATCGACGACAGGGCGTCGGAGAGGTTGTTGACCGCGTCGAGGATGACGGCGATCGAGTTGGAAGCGATGCCGATGACGGCTTTGAACGCCGCCAGAAAAACGTTCGTGACGATGCCGACGATACTGGTCCTGACGATCACGGCGTCGCGGCTGAGCTCTGCCTGCGCGCCGGTCTTCCCGTTCCGGTTCATGAACAGCACTCCTTTGTTTTTTCGCTGCGCCGCCCGGCGATCGAAGGGCGGCACGGCTATACTACCGCGAAAGCGCCGAAAAGAAAAGCGGGCGGCGTCCCGATTTCTCCGGGGCGCCGCCCGCGTGTGATCAGTGATCAGATTTCAGGCCGGCGCCGCACATCGTGATGAGGCTGTCGGGCGTGCGTCCGTGCAGCTTCACATAGCGCAGATAGGCGGCGTAGTTGCCGGCAGTGGTGTGCTCGGCGTACACGCCGCGGCGGGCCAGCGCCGCGCGG
This sequence comes from Pyramidobacter sp., assembly GCA_016286835.1. Classification (GTDB taxonomy): domain Bacteria; phylum Synergistota; class Synergistia; order Synergistales; family Dethiosulfovibrionaceae; genus Pyramidobacter. Next base: position 11,399 of record JAEEUD010000007.1, read on the forward strand.
GCAGGCAGGATGTCCTCCTCCGGGATCGTGACGATCTCGATGTCGTACTTGTAAATGAAGTCGAGGATTTCCGGCGCGCGCATCGGCTTGCCGATGGCGATGCCCTCGGCGAGCGTGGGACGCACATCGATGTCGGGAATGTCGCGCAGGCCGCACTTTTTGGCCTCCGCGAACGGCGCGCAGTTTTCGCTCTGGATGGCGATGACGGTGGGCATACGGTCGATGACGCCGCTGCTCACAAGGTGCTCCAGCCCGTACAGCCCGCCGAGGAACAGCGTGCCGTTGCCGAGCGGCAGGAAGACGTGCTGCGGGATGCGGCGCAGCTGCTCCCAGATCTCGTAGATATAGGTCTTCGTGCCCTGATAGAACATGGGGTTGTAGACGTGATTGGCGTAGTACGCGCCTTCGTCGCGCACCTTGGAACGGCACACGTCGGCGCAGTGGTCGCGTGTTCCGGGCACGACGGTGCAGGTCGCACCGTGGGCGCGGATCATGTCGATCTTGCCCGGCGAAGCGCCCTCGGGCACGAAGATGCCGCATTCGATGTCGGCGCGCCCGCAGTAGGCAGCCACGCTGTTGCCGGCGTTGCCGCTGGAATCCTGCACGCACGACTGCACGCCGATGGCCTTGCAGTGCGTCACGAGCACGGCCGCGCCGCGGTCCTTGAACGACAGCGTGGGCATGAAGTAATCCATCTTCAGCAGCAGATCGTCGTCGAACGGCACGATCGGCGTCATGCCCTCGCCCATCGTCACGCTTTTCCAGGTGTCGCCCTCCAGCGGCATGAAATTGCGGTAGCGGAAGATGCTCCACTCGCCTTTGTCGATCAGCTTTTCGTCGAACGCCGGCGGCGTGTAGTCCAGCTTCCAGAGTCCGCCGCAGTCGCATTTGGGCTTGCGGGTGTCGGACGGGACGCGGGCACCGCATTTTGAGCAGACAAAATCAGCCATGAACGCACCTCACCTTTCAGTTTTCTGCGGCAGTTCAGCGACGGCCTCGATCTCGACGAGGCAGCCGAAGTGCAGCGCCGGCACGGGCACGACGATGCGGGCCGGCTTGTGATCGCCGAAGAACTCGCCGTACACTTCGTTGATCGCGTCCCAGTAGTTCACGTCGGCGATGTAGACGCGGCACTGAGCCACGCTCTCGCGCCCCAGACCGGCGCTTTTCAGCACGCGGTCAAGGTTCGTCAGCGCCTGCTTCATGTGCTCGGCCGGCCCGCCTTCGGCCGGCTTGCGCGTGTCCAGATCCAGCGAGAGCTGGCCGGAAATAAAGAGCAGGCCGCCGGCGATCATGCCGGGAGCGTAGTGTCCTTTGTTGACGCCCTTGGCGTCGATGTTGACTTCACGCATAGTTTTCACCTTTTTCCTTTCGCTTCGTCAAGATAGCTGTACAGCGTCACTTTGGAGACGCCGAGCAGGTTGGCGACTTTTTCCATCGAGCCGCGCACGAGGAAGATGCCCTTGTCGTCCATGAACCTGACCAGTTCGACGAGTTTCTGCCGCGACGATTCGCGGACGTTCGTGCCGCCGACGATCTTCGCGATGAGCCCGTCGATCACGTCCACCACGTTCTGATCCGGCTCCTCGACGACCGCATTGCCGCCGCCGGCGTTCAGAAACGCGTCGAGCGCAGCCTTCATCGCGGCGGGTGCGGAGAGGTCGCAGTTGATGCAGATCATGCCGATCACCTGCCCTGCTTCGTCGCGGATCAGCGCCGACGACGAGCGGATGGTCTTGCCGTTCGCCTCGAACGTGTAGTTGATGACGCGGTCGTTTTCAAAGCGGTCGCTGAGCAGGACGTTCTTGACGAGGTGGTCGAACGTCTGGCCCTTTTTGCGTCCCGTCACGCTGCCGGCGACGTAGACGACGGATCTGTCAGGCTGTTCAAGGTCATGCACGGCCACTTCGCAGCCCGCGCCGAACGTGCCGGCAATGATGTCGGCAACGGGGAAATAATTCTTCAGCAGCGGATTCACGCGTTCACTCCCTCGCTCATGAGCATGTCGACGACGGCGATGAATGCCTTGGCGCCGGCTTTGAGGATGCGCTCGTCGAAGTCGAAGCGGCTGTTGTGGTGCCCAGCCTTCAGCGGCACCATCAGCGCCATGTAACTGGCCTTGCCGCCGTGAGCGCGGACGGCTTCCATCATGCAGGCGAAATCGTCCGTGCCGCCCGTCTGCGGCAGTTCCGCCCGGGTGAAGTCGAAATCGGGGATCGACGCGCAGCGGTCGGCGATGCGCGCAGCCAAATCGGGATCGCCGTCGCCCGTGGGACAGACGCCCATGATCTTCGTCTCACACGTGCAGTCGAACGCCGCGCAGGCGCCTTCGATCGTCGCAAGCGCCTTTTTGTAGAGGCGCTGCTCCACCGCCGTGTCGCTGCCCCTCGTTTCCATGCGCAGCGTGCACTGTTCGGCGATCACGTTGCGCCCGGTGCCGCCGTGGATCGTGCCGACGTTGAGGCGCGAGCAGCCGCGTCCGTCCTGAAGGAACGACTGCATCCCCGTCACGGCCAGGCAGGCGGCGTTGATCGCGTTCGCGCCTTCCTCGGGAGCCGCGCCGGCGTGGGCGCTTTTGCCCGTGATCGTCACGTCGAACTTCGTCGTCGCGTACAGGCCCATCTGCGAGCCGGCCAGTCCCAGTTTGCCCTCCGGCGCATTATAGACGTGAGCGGCCAGAACGACGTCGGCGTCGTCCAGGATGCCGCTGCCGGCGACCGCCGCCGCACCGCGGTCGCCCTCTTCGCCGGGCTGGAAGATCAGTTTGATCGTGCCGCACAGCTCGTCCTTGTGCAAAACAAGCTCTTTCGCCACGGCCATGCCGATCGTCGTGTGACCGTCGTGGCCGCACGCGTGCATCTGATTCGGGTTGACCGAGGCGAAGCCTTCCGCTGTCGGGCGATGGTCGGGCGCGTCGCACTCGTTCACGTCGTTGCAGTCGATGTCAAAGCGCAAGGCGATGACCGGTCCCGGCCTGCCGGTCTCGATCGTCACCGCCGCCCCTGTGTAGCCGCCCAGAGACTTCACGATCGCGGGATCGGCGCCCTGCGAGACGGCGCGCTCGATCTGGCGTGCGATTTCCGCTTCGCCCGGCCATGCCCAGGCGCGCGCCGGATCGACGATCTCGCGCCCGGCTTTCACATCAAGCCCGAGGCCGCGCAAAAACTGCACGATCTTCGACGTGGTGCGGAACTCCGTCCACGCGCTCTCGGCATACTTGTGAAAGTCCCGCCGCGCGCAGATCATCTCCGGCTCCATCGCGTCAAGCTCCGCGTAGATCTTTTTCAGGTCCATGCTTACCGCCGCCTTTCAAATATTTTTACAAAGAATCTCTAAAACAAGAATATTTTATACAAACATCCACGTCCCGTCAAGAACAAATTATCACCTTGAAGAATTTTTATTAAGACATGCATTTCTGTTCGCAAAAAACCGCTGCCGCTGGTACAATGACGGCGGCAAAACCAACTATCACGAGGGGGATCATCCATGAAAGTTCTACTGATCAACGGCAGTCCGAAGGCAAAGGGGAACACCGCGCTGGCGCTTGACGAGATCGCGCGCGAGCTCGCCGGCCTCGGCGTGGAGACGGAAACAATGCACATCGGCAATAAGGACATCCGCGGCTGCGTGTGCTGCAACACGTGTTTCAGCGCTGGCAAGTGCGTTTTCAACGACGCGGTCAACGAAGCGGCGGCCAAGCTGGCCGGGGCCGACGGGCTGATCGTCGGCTCGCCGGTGTACTACGCTTCGCCCAACGGGACGCTGCTGTCGTTCCTCGACCGGCTGTTTTACAGCACGCAGGGGCTGGACAAGCGCATGAAAGTCGGCGCGTCGGTGGTCGTCTGCCGCCGCGGCGGCGCTTCGGCGTCGTTCGACGCGCTCAACAAGTATTTCACGATCTGCGGGATGCCCGTCGTCAGCAGCCAGTACTGGAACTCCGTGCACGGCCTTGAGCCGGGCGAAGCGGCTCAGGATGCCGAAGGCCTGCAGACGATGCGCACGCTGGCGCGCAACATGGCCTTCCTGATGCGGGCCATTGCCGACGCCAAAGCAAAGTACGGTCTTCCCGAAAAAGAAGAGCCGCAGTGGACGCACTTCATCCACTAAGAGAGAGACAAACAGCAGCCCCGCGGCGATTTTTCTCGGCCGCAGGGCTGCTGTTCGCAACGTGTTTTTCTGCTCTGTTCCGATCCGTTCCGGGCGCTTTCGCCTTGCAATTCTGCCCGTTCGGAAGTACAATACAAAAACATTTTTTCAACTTGCCACAGAAAAGTTAATCTTCTCTCGGCCCGCACGGGCAGTATCGAAAGGGATCGTTGATCATGGATCATGCGGAACAGGCCGCGCTGGACAAAAAGGCGCAGCAGCTCCTGGAAGAAAAGGAAGCGGAGGCGCGTCTCCGCACCTATAAAGGCCCGATGGCCGGCGTCATCGCTCTGGCGCTGTGCGCGTGGACGGCGTTCCAGCTGTATTACACGACGCTCGGGGCCATCAGCGCGATCAATCTGCGCGCGATTCACTGCATCTTTTTGCTGTCGTTCACGTTCATCCTCTTCCCGACGTACCGTAAAGAGCGCCGCGTGCGGACCGTTCCGCCGCTGTGGGACGTGCTGTTCGTGATCGTCACGGTGCTGAGTTTCGGCTATCTGATCCTGAACTACCCGCGCATCGCCATGTCGGGCGGGCGCGTCACGGCCTTCGAGGTCTTCATCGCCGGCGCCGCGCTGCTGATGGTGTTCGAAGCGGCCCGGCGCGCGTCGGGCAATCTGGCGCTGCTGGCACTGGTCTTTCTGGCGTACAACTGGTTCGGAGCGTATCTGCCGGGGTATTTCGGACACAACGGCTTTCTGCTCAAACGCGTGCTCATCACGCAGTTCTGGGGCACGCAGGGCGTGCTTGGCACTGGCGTCGGCGTTTCGGCCACGTACATCTTCCTGTTCGTGCTCTTCGGCTCGTATCTGAAATACAGCGGCTTTTCGCGCTTCATCAACGATTTTTCGCTGTCGCTGGTCGGGCAGTCGCCGGGCGGACCGGCCAAGGTGGCGGTGATCGCCTCGGCGCTGATGGGCATGATCAACGGCTCGGCAGTGGCGAACGTGGCGACGACGGGAACGATCACGATCCCGCTGATGAAGCAGACGGGCTACAAAAAGGAATTCGCCGGCGCGGTCGAGGCCGTGGCTTCGACCGGCGGCCAGTTCTGCCCGCCCGTGATGGGCGCGGTCGGCTTCGTCATGGCCGAGTTCCTCGGCATGAGCTACACGACGGTGATGCTGGCCGCCGTAGTCCCCGCGCTGCTCTACTACGTGGGGCTGCTGCTGGCGGTGCACTTTGAGGCGATGAAGCTGGGGCTCTCGGGGCTTTCCCGGGAGGATCTGCCGCGCACGCTGAAAGTGCTGAGGGAACAGGGACACATGGTCCTGCCTCTTGTCATGCTCATCGGGCTGATGTTCGCGGGCTACACGCCGCTGTTCGCGGCGGTGTTCTCCATCTTCGGCACGCTGGCCGCGAGCTGGCTGCGCAAGGAAACGCGCATGACGTGGCGGAAGATCTTCGACGCCACGATCGAGGGCGCCAAAGGCGCGATCTCCGTGGGCGTATGCTGCGTCATCATCGGCGTGATCATCGGCACGGTGACGCTGACCAGCCTCGGCCTGAACATGGGCTATTTCATCCTCGAACTCGTCAGGAACAACAACGTCTACCTGACGGGATTCCTCGTCATGGTCATGTCGACGATCCTCGGCATGGGCGTGCCGGGCGTGGCGGCCTACGTGATCGTGCAGGCCGTGGCCGCGCCGGTGCTCGTCAAGGCGGGCGCCTCGCCGCTGACGAGCCATCTCTTCTGCCTGATCTACGCCTGTCTTTCCAACATCACGCCGCCGGTCGCGATCAGCGCCTACGTGGCTTCCGGCATCGCCGGGTCGAATCAGACGAAGACGGGGCTGTGGGCCGTGCGGCTGGGCGCCGTGGGCTTCATCATCCCGTTCTTCTTCCTGGACAATCCCGTGCTGCTGGTCGGCGCTTCGGGCGCTTCCGCCGCGGCGACGCTGTGGGCGACCTGCACGGCCCTTCTGGGTACGGCGGCGCTCGTCGCGGGACTGGAAGGCTGGCTGTTCACCAAATGCTCCCCGGCGGAGCGGCTGCTCCTCATCGCCGTCGCGCCGGCGCTGCTGCATCCCGGTTTCACGACCGACGCGGCAGGCATCTGCGTCTTTGCCGCGCTGGCGCTGTGGCAGTTTTTCCGCCGCAGGGCGCGCACGTAATGGGTATTCGGCCCCGCAGGGGCCAGATTCTATCTCGTTCCAACGAAAGGAAGGAATTTGCATCATGAACATCAAACGCATCATCGGCATCTCTGTCCTGTCGGCTCTTCTCGCCGCGAGCGCTTCGTCCGCGGCCGTGAAGATCAACTTCCCCACGGCGGGCGCTTCCGGCGCGCTCTACGCGGTGGGCGCGGCCATCACCAACAACTGGACGAAGAACGTCCCCGACGTTCAGGCGGCCAGCCAGGCCTCGGCCGGCGGCATCGCCAACCTCAACATGGTGAGCGAGGGCGAGGCGCAGATCTCCATCGCCATCAGCTCCAACGTGCTCCAGTGCCTCAAGGGCACCGACAGCTTCACGGGCCACGCCTATGAGGACCTCAAGGTCATCGGCGGTCTCTACATGAACCCCAATCAGGTCGTCGTCACCAAGAAGTCCGGCATCAACTCGCTGGCCGAGATCAAGGGCAAGCACTTCGCCGTCGCGGCCGCCGGCTCGTCGGTCTACAACGAGTGCGCCAACCACTTCACGACCGTCGGCATGAAGTTCCCCGAGGACATCAACACCGAGCTGATCGCCTTCGGCCCCGCCGCCGACATGCTCCAGAACGGCACGCTCGACGGCGCCTGGATCATGTCCGGAGCCCCTGCCGCGGCCGTGTCGCAGGCCCTCAGCGCCGGCTGCAAGCTGCTTGACATCGACGACGCCACGCTGGCCGCCCTTCAGGAGAAATATCCCTGGTACGCCCGCTTCGTGATCGCCGCCGACACCTATCCCAACCAGCCCGAGCCCGTCAAGACCAGCGCCATCAAGATGGTCATGTTCTGCCGCGGCGACCTGCCCGAGGAGCTCATCTACAACCTCACCAAGTCGTTCTGGGAGCACATCGACGACCTCGGCGCGGCCCAGAAGAACCTGAAAGGCCTCAAGCCCGAAGACGCCGTCAAGGACATCGCCAACCTGCCGCTCCACCCCGGCGCGGAGAAGTACTACAAGGAGATCGGCGTGATCAAGTAGGATTTGTCGCGGTTGTTCCGCAAAAAACGAGCGAGGACCGCCATGGCGCCTCGCTCGTTTTTTTGCCTTCTGCACAACCGCACGTTTTTTCATTCATAACAGCCAAGCCTCACCGGCATAACCGCCGCAGTTCCGGGTATCTACGCTTTCCTGATGGTGTGTTATAATGACGCAGAGGTGATAACGATTGGAACTCCGTTACGAAAAGCAGCCTGAAAAATATCTGCGATCGCTTGACACGACCACGCGAAACAAGCTGAAAGAAGCGTTGGAAAAGCTCAAACGTTTTGAAGGCGATATCGACAGAATCCAAGGGAAGCCCAATCGTTTCCGACTGAAAATTTACCATTATCGTGTGCTGTTTGAGTGGGTCAAAGGCACAATCGTGATTAAATTCATAGAAATTTTGACCCGTGGACAGGCTTACAAAGGAGGTCGTCACAAATGAAGAAGAAAATTCCGCAGGACATCCTCGACAGGATCGCCGCAATCGAAGCAAAACCTCCCGTAGAGCTGGCGGAAGAGGAAGAGCGCTCGCTGGCGGAAGCCGAAGCGATGAACGACGGAACGACTATCTCACATGAAGAACTGTTCTCAGAACTGGAAGAGCAGGATCGTCAGGAAGAGATCCAGAAATGCAGCGCGCGAATGACGATCCAGATCCCCCGCAGTCTGCATTACAGGCTGAAAAAAGAGGCTTTACGGGAAGGCGTCAGCCTGAACCAGTATGCGCTTTACAAACTTGCGCTGTAAAAGCAAAGGACGCGTTTTCAAGTTGGCAGCCGCAGACCCTGAAT
>JAEEUD010000190.1 GCA_016286835.1 Pyramidobacter sp.
GGTTCGAGCATGGGCACATGCATGAACGGCGCGTAGTTGCGGTTGTCCTGCTCGTCCTGCGAGCTGTGCGCGCTCGGATCGTCGGCGCTGACGAAGACCATGCCGCCGGTGACGCCCATGTAGGCATAGGTGAAGATCGGGTCGGCGGCCACGTTCAGGCCCACGTGCTTCTGCGCGCACATCGACCTGACGCCGCCGATGGAAGCGCCGATCGCGGCCTCCATCGCCACCTTCTCGTTGGGCGCCCACTCGGCCGTGATCTCCTTATACGTGCCCACGTTTTCCAGGATCTCCGTGCTGGGCGTGCCAGGATAGGCCGAAGCGAACAGCACGCCTGCTTCCCACGCTCCCCGTGCCACGGCCTCGTTGCCGGTCATGAGCTGTTTTGCCATCTAGAATTCCCCCTAAAGCGCTTTACCGCACGATTTACAGCAATGTCTGTATTGTACCATATCTCCCGCGGGCGAAACGGGCAAAAGCCGCGTTTCCGCGACGGGATCGGGCTTTTTACTTCGCCGCGTCGAAGAACTCGGCGACCGCCGCGTTGAACTTTTCGGCCTCCACCCAGAACAGCATGTGCCCGCCCTTGTAGAACGGCACGTTCTTTCCGTTCGGGCACTGCGCGGCGATCCACTCGCCCTGCGCGACGCTCTTCGGGAAGATGCCGCTGTCGCACGGCGTGACGAGCACGGGCACGGTGATCGTCGGCAGCACGTCGGTGTAGTCGCTGTAGCAGTAATCGCCGTACAGGGCGACGCCGATGTGCGGCAGGAGCTTCATGCACTCGGGCACGATCCAGTTCAGCTCCGCGGGCAGCACGCCGTCGACGAACATCTTTTTGACGAAGCCGTTGACGAACGCCTCGTGGTTGTACGTGAAGCCCGTCGCGAAGGCGTTGAAGCCCTCGGCGTTGAAGTTCTTCAGGCCGTGCGAGTTCCAGTCGCCGGGATGGAACGGATACGGCGTCATGTCGATCAGGCCGAGCGCGGCAAGATGGCCGCGCTCCTTGCCGAACTGCTTCCAGTACGACAGCACGGTCGGGCCGCCCATCGACCAGCCGAGCAGGAACACGCCTTCCAGCCCGAGCGCTTCGACAACTTCGTGAACGTCCTGCGCGAGCCGGTCGATCGTGTAACTGTCGGTGCCCTTGGATGAGCGCCCGTGTCCGCGCAGATCGACCGTGACGACCTTGTAGCGGTCCTTCAGCCCCTCGACGTTGCGGGCGTAAAACTTCCCGCTGGCCGACCAGCCGTGCACGAATACGATCGGACGACCTTCACCCTCAACCTCGTAATAGATGTACGCGCCGTCGCTCGTCTTCACAAAACCCTGCTGCATGAACAAGCACCTCCAGTATTGATGATACGCTGATTTTAACATAAATTTCAATGAAAGCCACAGCCCGATCCGAAAAGAACGGACCGGGCTGTGCTTTTGGGAGAATGAATAAAGAAGTTTTTCTCTATTCAGACTTTCTGTTTAATATTCCGGCGGGAAGCGTCCGACGAAATCATTGACCTGCTCATAGGCGCGGGCGAACTGGAGCAGCTCAAAGTCTTTCCGCGGCGCAGCGACCAGCTGCAGGCCGATGCTCAGATGATTCGCTCCGCCAAAGCCGGCCGGCACGGCGATGATCGCGTTGCCGCCCATCGTCCACGGCGTGACGATCTCCATCCAGTTGTGATACGTCTGCATCTTACAGCCGGCGATCTCTTCAGGCCAGTGGATGTTTTTATCGAAGGGGAACACAGCCGCCGACGGCGTGACGATGAAGTCATAATTTTCGTAGATCTTCATCATCTTGTTGTAGAAATCTGTACGGCGTGCGAATGCGTCAAACAGCGTGTGCACGTTTTCGTTGACCGAACCTTCATATTCCCATTGCGCTTCGGGCTTGAGCAAATGCCCCTTGCCCTGGTCGTAAATGGGTTTAAGCGCGCTGGCGCTGTAATGGCGGATAGGCAGCCAGATTTTTTCCCAAAATTCGTCCATGTCGTAGAACGGCTCAATCTCGTCGATTTTCACTCCGACAGAAGCCATATTGTCCAGCGCCGCTTTGCATGTATCCATCACGCCCGCTTCCATCGGCAGCTTGCCGCCCCAATCGCCGAGCCAGGCCACGCGAGTGCCCTTAGGATCTTTTTCAAGCGCACGATGTACGTTTTTCGGTGTCAGCGCTTTCAAACGCCAGTCCGCCTCTTTGGTGAGCGGGTATTTCGTGTTATATCCGGCCAGTGTTCCCAGCAGCAGAGCAATGTCAGCAACAGTGCGCGCCATTGGTCCAACGGCCATCATCGTGTTGGTGAACTGCTCGGCCGCATCTGCCGGCACACAGCCGAGCGAGGGACGATAGCCGAACACGTTGCAGTAGCCGGCAGGGTTGCGCAAGCTGCCCATGTAATCGCTGCCGTCAGCTACAGCCTGCATTCTCAGGGCCACTGCGCAAGCCGCGCCGCCGGAGGAACCTCCGCTGGTCTTCGATTCGTCATAAGGATTGCCTGTCGCACCGAATACTTCGTTGTATGTCTGTGAACCGTAGCCGTACTCAGGCGTGTTCGTTTTGCCGATGACGATCGCGCCGGCATTCTTCATGTCGGTAACCTGCGGCTCGTCATAATCGGGCACCCAATCCTTCAGCACGACAGCTCCCTTTGTGGTGCGGATGCCCTTGGTGGCAGCCAAATCCTTCACCGCCTGCGGGAAGCCGTGCATCCAGCCCTGGTCGTCGCCAGCTGCAAGTGCTTTGTCCTTTTCGTCCGCCTGGCGCAGCAGATCATCGCCGTCTACCATCGTGACGATCGCGTTCACGCGCGGATTGACCTTTTCGATCTGGTCAAGATACGCGGCCATCACCTCGCGGCACGACACCTTTTTCGCATGGATCGCCTCAGACAGCTCATAACCGTTCATCTCGACAACTGCATTGCTCATAAAACATTCTCCTTTCGGATGTATGATTTTCCGCGTTGCGCGGATAGTACGCCTGATGGAACGATCGAGCTGTCGCAAGCCTTATTTTCCGAGCGCCTGCACGCCGAGCCCGATCGTCTTGTGGCTCGACACCTCGTGCATCCCCAAATCGCCGTACATGCAGAGGGCAAAAACCGAACCTTTTCTTACAGCGGCCACCTTGAAGCAGTAGTTCTGCCCCACGGCCATCGTCGCGCGAGTGCACTCTGTTGCTTCCAGAGCAGCGTGAGCGGCAGGATGCACATGTTCAAATTTTTTCTCGAGCAAACCTTTGCCCAGGCACATACCGATGATGTTGCGAATGGTCCCGTTCTGCGACCCCATATCAAATCCGGAGATGACCGTCACAGCACAGCGTGCTCCGTGCTCCTGGAACTGAGCGATCAGTTTCCTTTCGACATCGATATCCGGCGACATCGCCAGCAGTACAGCCATGCGGCTGGCATCCGCCTGTTCCACTTGGGCAAATTCGTTCCATTCGAGTGTTTCATTCATAACGCATTCCTCCTTGCAAAAATACATGTTCGATCCAGAGAGGCAGACATAAAAAAAAGGAAGCAAAAGCAGACGCTCTGCAAGCGTCACTTTCCTTCCTTACAAAAACCAGTTCCAATTATTCCGATACGAATATACTCTAACTATCTATGTGCGTATATTAACACGAGATTATAATTTTGACAAGTGCCAATTTTAACGTTTACAAAAAACGGGGAGCCCGTGCCTAAGCCTTGCTCCCCGCTAATAAGTCATTTCTTCCCGTCACCGCGCAGCTCTTCCAGTTTCTTCTGGCTGGTCTGTTCCTTTTCCTTGCGGGCAAGGCGTTTCAGCGCTTCGGCGGCGCGGGCGCTGCCGGCGTCGCGGGCGGCCTGATAGTACTCGCGGGCGCGGTCGAGATCGACATCGACGCCGCGGCCCTCTTCGTAGGCGCTGCCCAGATACCAGGCGGCGCGTGCGTGTCCCTGAGCGGCTGCCTGCTCGAACCAGCTGATGGCGGCCGACGGATCGCCCTCGCCCTCGGGGCTGTAGCTGTACAGCAGGCCGAGATTGAACTGGGCGGGCGCGTAGCCTTCGTCAGCAGCCGTCTGGAGCCAGCGTTTTGCCACGTCGAA
>JAEEUD010000191.1 GCA_016286835.1 Pyramidobacter sp.
GGCGTCGGCAGAGTTCGACGCGACGCTGAAAAAGATCGTCGCAGGACTGAACCGCGCCGGATTCAGCGAGGCTGACTGCCGCCGAGCAAATCCCGTCGAACCCGAAGAGGCGCACCAACCGACGCGCGTGGCGCGACCGAAACCGCTGGAGACGCCGCCGCTGGACATCGAAGACCTGTGGAGAAAGGCATCGGGCACGAGCACAACGGCGAATGACACGAATCGCTCCGATTCTCTGTCCGGAACCGGTAAAGAATCTACGGTCCCGGGCACGACAGACGGCGATAAATATCCCGTATCGGAAAGCCCGGCTGCAAGCGGCATGATCAACGCAGCGACGCAAGTCGGCGACGAATACGACAATCGCGCCGCACAGGCCGGAGAGAACGGCACGATCAGCGTGCCGGAAGGGGCGACGAACATGAACCGCATATACAGGATGAACGAAACTCTCTCGGCCGAAGCTGAAAAGCTGATGATCCCTCAGTTTTTCGTCAAATCGGCAGGCGGGCTGTTCTGCGACGAGGAACTTTCGCTGCTGGGACGCGGAGAACTGTGCGCTAATTTCACGCTCAAAGGCGCGCCGTGTGATCTGGATTTCGCCGCACTGAACGAGCAGATTTCGCAAATCGACGTGACCAACGCGGCGGGCACGCCGAGAGCTTTTACGATGAGTGCTGATGATCAGCAGGCATTTCGCCGTATGCTCAGCGGCAAGTCGCCGGAATCGCGCCGCCGTCTCTGCCGCGATAAGATCCTCTCGCAGCTCGACCGAATCAACGAAGTGTCGCTGAGCATGTTAAATGACTATGTGGACCGCGTCATCGGCGAACTTTCCGGCGACGAAGTGGCGCAGATGGAAGAAAAGCCGCTGCGCTTCGCATCCCTGATCGCCGAAAACGTGCGCCGGCTGCTGTCCGTCCACTGTCGCGATGAGTTTTTCCGCCGCGTCGACACGGGCGAGATCGTCTGTGCACCGTCGTACCGTCTGCCGGAAAAGATCACGCTCGACGACAGAAACGCTGAAAAGCTGTTCGGCAAGTCGCTGTACGAAGCCGAAGGAAGCATGAACAGCCTCGAAAAAGATCTTGTCAAAGCGCTCACGGCACTGCCAAACGTGAAGTGGTGGCACCGCGTGATCGAAAGAAACGATTTCCGCATCAACGCTGGCTTTTTGAATCACTACCCCGATCTGATGATCCTGACGGAAAAGGGCACTCTCGTGCTGGCTGAGACGAAAGGCGCGTTTCTCAAAAACGACGACAGCCGCGACAAGCTAAAACTGGGCAAACTCTGGGAAAATAAAGCTACGCTCGCTGCCGCGAAGGACGACGACAGGGTATACCGCTATTTCATGGTCTTTGCCGACGACGCCGAACCGATCGAAGGCGCGCACACGATGACGGAATTTACACAAATCCTCGCAAAATTATGAGCGAAAATGTTTCACATAGAACTAATGAAAAAACACAGACCGCCGCTGGAAATTAGGGGCGATCTGTGTTTTTTCGTTTACGTGTTGACATCTTCGCGCAGAAAATCCCAAAATGCACGCACGGCTCGTACGCTCAGCGTCGAAGTCCGGCAGCAGGCGCTCGTCTCGCGTGTCAGCGCTTCGCCGCTCGCAAAGACGATCTTTTCACGAAACAATTTTGTTTCGTTTCCGATGTACAGGCCGGACAGCAGGCTGTAGCCCAGCGACTGACGAACCATCTCCATGCAGATGTCGCTCCGGTCCACCACGGTCGAGATGCGCGGCGGCACGCGGTAGCGCTCCGTCCACCAGCGATGCAGTTCGTCTTCGAGCGGAGAATCGGTGACGATACGGATCTGCGGCAGTTCCGGCAGACGGGAAAGATCGAGCGGAGACGAGCTGACGACGTAATAGAACGGATCGGCGTCGAGGGCAAACGATTCCTCCGCCCAGTCGAAGCGCCCCCGCACGATGGCGATCTGCGCTTCGCCGGAAGCGAGCAGGCGACCCATGCGGCTGCTGTGTCCGGTAACGACGTGCGCATCCACGTGCGGGTACCGCGCCGCAAAGCGCTTGAGCAGTTCGGGCAGGCGGCACCGAGCATAAGCGTTGGCGCAGGCCAGGCGAAGCGTGCCGCGCACTTCGTCGCTCTGGCTGTCAATGTATTCACGCAGCGAGCGGAGACGTTCCAGTTCCTCGGCCGCATAGCGGGCCAGATGTTCGCCCGCGGCGCTCAGTTCCACGCCGCGCGGCGTGCGCACGACGATGGCACAGTTCAGTTCCTGCTCGATCTGCTGCAATCTTCGCGACACGGCCGGCTGCGTGACGTACAGTTTCTGCGCCACTTTTGTGACGCTGCGCTCCTGAGCCAGCATCGTCAGCAGTGTCCAATCCCGTTCATTCATGCGCGTTCATCTCCTTTCCTTTTTCCATGCGGTAAAATCTGCGCCGGCATGTTTGTTCCACGAAGAACGAACGTGCCGGCGCTTTTAAAATCCTGTTAAAAATCCATCTGCCATAAGGCCGACGCTCTCTCAGTCTCTCGTTTCTTCGCGCTTTTCGCGACGCATCCGTTCGCTCAGGTACACGGCCAGATGCTGCAGGTCGGCCGGCGTGACGCCGGAGATGCGGCCGGCCTGGCCGAGCGTGGCGGGACGTACAGCTTCCAGTTTTTCGCGGCTTTCGGCGAGCAGTCCGGTGAGGACAGAGTAATCGAACGTCTCAGGGATCTTCATGTTTTCCAGCCGCAGCATTTTTTCCACGGCCTTCTGCTGACGGCTGATGTAGCCTTCGTACTTCACAGCCGTTTCCACGTTCGTCGCCGCTTCGCCGCTGAGCCGTTCGCCCGGCAGCAGCGGGGAGATTTTTTCATAGGTCATCTCCGGACGGCGCAGCAGCTCGGCAGCGGAGATCCCGCGATCGAGCGGATCCTTGCCCTCGCGTTCCAGCAGCGGCGAGGTGTCTTTCGGCGACAGATGCGTCGATCTCAGCAGCGTGGTCTCGCTATCTTCTGCGTCCCAGCGGCGGCGCAGGGCGTCCCACTGTTCGTCGGACAACAGCCCCAGCCGGCGCGCAACGGGCGAAAGACGCCGGTCAGCGTTGTCATAACGCAGCAGCAGTCGATGTTCGCAGCGGCTGGTAAGCATCCGGTAGGGTTCTTTTGTTCCACGTGTGACAAGATCGTCAACGAGCACGCCGAGATAGGCTTCGTGCCGTCCGAGCACGAGCGGCTCTTCGCCGCGCAGAGACAATACGGCGTTGACGCCCGCCAGCAGGCCCTGCGAACCGGCTTCTTCGTAGCCGGAGGTTCCGTTGATCTGTCCGGCACAGAAAAGGCCCGGGATGTTTTTCATTTCCAACGACAATTTTAGCTGCCGCGGATCGATCGCGTCGTATTCGATCGCGTACCCAGGACGGAGGATGACGGCGTTCTCGCAGCCGGGCAGCGTGCGCGTCATTTCGATCTGCACGTCGAACGGCAGGCTGGTGGAGAAGTTCTGCACGTAGATCTCCACGCTGCCGCGGGCGACGGGCTCGAGAAAAATCGGATGGCTGTCCTTTTCGGGGAAGGCCATCACTTTCGACTCGATCGACGGGCAATAGCGCGGACCGGTGCCGGTGATCTCACCGTGAACGATGGGCGAGCGGTCGAGATTATCGGTGATGATGCGGTGCGTGCGCGCGTTCGTACGGATCATGCCGCAGCAGATCTCGCGATAAATCTTTTTCTCGCCCCAGAGGTCGAAACAGACGGGATTTTTATCGCCTTCCTGAAGCTCGATGTCCGTCCAGTCGATGCTGTCACGGTACAGCCGCGGCGTCGTTCCCGTCTTCAATCGCTGCATGGCGACGCCGAGCTCCGCCAGCGAACGGGAAAGGTTGACGGCCGGCTGCTGGCCCATAGGACCGGAGGCGAAGTTGACGAGCCCCACGTGGACGCGGCCGCCCAGGTGCGTGCCCGTGGTGAGGATCACGCGCGGCGCCTCGAACGCGAGCTGAAAGCGCGTTTTCACGCCTTTGAGGCGGTCGCCCTCGATCCACAGTTCCTCGACCTGATCCTGAAAGACGCGCAGATTGGGACAGTTCGTCA
>JAEEUD010000192.1 GCA_016286835.1 Pyramidobacter sp.
CGCAATGCGCAAGTTTTTCTTGCTGGATTTAAAGAAATGCGTGCTTTTCACTTGCGAATCGGCATGTTAGACTCTTCACGTGAACAAAAGAGCAAGCCGATTAAATGACGCTCGTGTTCGGGACGGCGAAATGCGTGCAGGATTGGCGAAGCAGGCTGATCAAGTCACGGCCATACGAGGGCAGCGAGCGGCGCTTTTTTACGGCGAACATCAGACAGTTACGGGCAGATAGCTCTTTGACGGGAAAAACTCGAAGGCGGTGTCCTGTATCCCGGGAGTTGATTTGTTTGACGACTGCGAGGTACATAGACCAGCAGAAAGCAGCCGCGTAGTCTCGCGAGGCAAGCATGAGGTGCAAATCGAGCTGCGGTAGTTCCATCACGCAGTTCAGCACGATGCCGCGTGTCACGCAAAACTCGTCGATCGCAGTACGCGAGGTGGCCCCGGGTTCGTTGAGGACGAAGGGGAGACCTGCAAAATCGCCCAGTTCTACACTTCCGCGCCGAAGCCGTAGTTTTTCTCCAAAGAATGAGGCCAACAATCCTTCGGAAATTGCGAGAAACAGCTTTTCATCCAGCATCGGCATAAGGTCCATCGTGACCGGATTGGCGGCTGTCTGATCGAGCAGCGCTGCGTCAAGTTCATTTCTCAGCAGCAGCTCGCGCAAAATTGCCGAAGGTGCGCAGCGAGTGTTCAGTTTGACGAACGGCCAACGCTGCTTGAACAGCGGAAGCAGGTCCGGCATGAGGATGCGGAAACGCCCTTCCGGCAAGCCGAAACGAAGCTCGCCGCGTTCGTTCTTCGTGATGTCGTCAAGCCGGCCGCGCAGGTCGCGTTCTCTGAACTCGACATCGCTGAAAGCTTCCAGCACGGCCTTTCCCGCTTCTGTCAGAACGAGTCTGGGCACGCGCTCAAAGAGCGGAGCGCCCAGCTCGCGCTCGAGGTTTTTCAGGTACAGACTCAGCCCCTGATGAGAGACGTTCAGCTCCTCGGCAGCCTGCGAGATGCTGGTCGAACGCGCCAGAACAAGAAAGTACTGATAATTGTTGAGCACTCATACATCTCCCCTTTCCCCGACTAAATTATAGACGGGATCAGCAGAACAACGCAAGTTTTAATTGCGAGTACAGCAATATATGCAAGGCAATACGATGAAATGACTACCAGACGGCCTGTGAAGCAGCTCAGGCAGAGTACCCGGGCAACCAGACGTACGGAGTAAGAATCCCGCTCAGACGAATGCGCGTAAAGATACTCATACGAGGTGAAGACGATGGAACGAAGCGTCAGCAATTATAACGAAATACTAGTGCCAAAAGCGCCCCTGCAGTTCTGCGACGTGACGCTGCGAGAAGGCGAACAGACAGCCGGCGTGGCATTTACGCCCGAGGAACGCATCGAACTGGTGAAGCGCCTCGACGCAGCCGGATTCCAGCAGGTACAGCTCTATAACACCTGGCACGGCGACGGCGCGGACAAGACGGCCATGGAACTGAACGCGCAGATCTGCGCGCTGCCTGGCCGCAGGATCATGACCGAGGTACTTAACTTCAACACGAGCGATTTCGGCAAGCTCAAAACGATGATCGACGCCCAGGCGGCTTACGCGCCCGACATCATCCACGCTTCATACTCGCTCAGTGCGGGCAGCGAGGCCGAACTGAACAAGCGCGAAGATCAGATTCGCGCCACGGCCGAGTACGTGAATGAAAAGGGGCTGAAATGCAACATCAGTCTGCTCGATTCCACGCGTTCCGATCCTGCGATCCTGAGCCGTATGACTGCCGCGGCAGCACATGGCGGAGCGTGGCGGGTGCGTCTGGCTGACACGGCAGGCGTGGCTTCTCCCGGCGGAATTGAAAACATGTGCCGCATCGCCTGCGAAGCGATCGGTGATCGTCCCACGGTGCTAGGCATCCATGCTCACGATGACTTCGGCATGGGTACAGCTTGCACGCTGGCCGGAATCCGGGGCGGTGCGACGCACATCGATGCATCGGTGAACGGCCTCGGCGAACGGGCCGGCAACGCCTCTCTGATCGAGGTCGTCCTTGCGTTGGAAGGACTGTACGGCGTGGAGACTGGGATCAGCCTGTCGCAGATGACGGAACTCTCGCGCTTCGTCGAGCGCATTTCGGGCGTGCGTGTGCCGGACAATTCACCGTTCGTGGGGCGTTACGTGTTTTCTGACAGCCTTGCTGCGCATATTCTGGCTTCGGCGCGCAATCCATTTGCGGCGCAGGGCATTCTGCCGGAAGCGATTGGCGGGCACCGTCTGGCTTTCTTCGGCAAGAACATGAACGACGCTGTGATCGAAATGGTCGCAGCCCGCGCGCTTCGCACGGTCGATCCCAAATTGTACGGTGAGATTTATGCTGAGGTATGCGCGCGCACGACCGGCAAAAAGGGCGTTGTCATGCTGGAACCTGATTTTTGGCACGTCGTCGAAGAGGTCCAGTCGCGCTACGCGTAAGAAACATGTTCCACGTGAAATAAAGCGTTTCCAAAGGCTAAACGCCGCGAACGGCGGTCAATCCATTCAAAACATTTCAAGGGGGATATTTGAAGATGAACGCTATGAAAGTCGTCCTTACCGACCTTGCCGTGCTCAGCTTGCTGATGATGATCGGCGTGACGCTGCGCAAGAAGTGCGGATTTTTGCAGAGACTGTACCTGCCTGCCTCACTGCTGGCAGGTATCGTCGGTCTGATTTTGGGACCGCAGGTTCTTGGACAATACGCAGGATGGTCGTTGCCCATCGGCAAGACGATCGCCCAGTGGCCTGGACAGCTCACCTCGATCGTGCTCGGCCTGGCCTTTGTCGGAACGGAATCGTCGAGCGGCTTTGGCAAAATCGCCTCGTCTGCTGTCACCGTGAGCGGCCTGATCCACCAGACGCAGGTCCTCGTCGGCCTAGGGCTGACACTCGTGCTGATGCCTTTTTTTGCCAATCTACCGCTGGGCTTCGGTTTCACGCCCGTGTTCGGATTCCACGGCGGTCACGGTACGGCTAACGCAGTCGGCGTCGCTGTTGCCGAATACGGCTGGGCCGACGGAATCTCCGTCGCCAACACGATGGCCACCGCCGGCCTCATCTCCGGCATTGTGCTGGGCATGATCGTCATCAACATCGGCGTGCGCCGCGGTTATGCTCAGAAAGTCCTCAAGCCTCAGGAGATCCCGCTCGACATTCGCGAGGGCGTCGTTCCTATGGACAAGCGCAAGCCCATTGGCATGGGCGTCACCTACAACGACTCGCTCGATCCTCTGGCGCTTCAACTGGCCTTTACCGGTCTCGTTTTCGGCGCCGCAACGTTGCTTTCAAAAAGTCTGGTCGCCGTCCACCCGCTGCTGAAAGAGATCCCGCACTTCGCTTGTGCGATGATCTGCGGTGCGCTGCTCAATTTTATTATGAAGAAACTGCACATGTCGCACTACTTTGACCGCGCCACGATCAACCGCATCTCAGGCGTTGCCCTCGACTTCCTCGTCTGCGCTGCCGTCGCCACGCTGTCGCTGAAGGTGTTCTCGCTCTATCTTGTGCCGCTGGTCTCCGTCCTGGGCGCGGTGATCGTCGCCAACTTGGTGGCAAACTTCTACTTCTCGTGGAAAATCTTCGACGTCGACTGGTTCGAGCGCGCCGTTGCCAGCTATGGTCTGGAAAGCGGCGTCCTAGCCACGGGCCTGATGTTGCTGCGTGTCGTCGATCCCAAGTTCGAGACGACGGGCCAGGAATCGGTCGCTTCAGCCGTGTCGCTGCTTTATCCGCTGGCTATCCCTTATGTCATCCTTATGCCGATGCTCTCTACCAAGGTCAACAGCTGGATCCTGTTCGCCATCAGCGCGGCCATCTGGGCCGGCTTCTACATCGTTGCCCGCCGCTGCTTCTGGCACAGCGAGCGCAAGTTCACCGACATCCTCTCGTCAAAGAGCGACGCGCCGAGAGCGCAGAGGTAATTGTCATTTACCAAACACACGAGCCTGCGGAGATCTCTCCTCG
>JAEEUD010000193.1 GCA_016286835.1 Pyramidobacter sp.
GCTCTCTGCGACGCGCTGCTGCCGGGCAATTATGAACCTTTGAAGACTTCAGGAAAGTTGTAATTCAGGGGATTTAACACAAAGACACGAAGCCACAAAGAAAGATTAAGGATAAAACATTTCAAGCTTGTTTTTTCTTTGTGCCTTTGTGTTGGTCTTGAATTTTGCGATATTGATTATGTAAAGGAGCCAGCAAACAATGGACATGAAAGACTTCCGCGCCCAGATCGACGAGATCGACAGCGGGCTGATCGACCTCATCACGCGCCGCTTTGCCGTCGTGCGCGACATCGCCGCCTACAAGGCGAAGAACAACGTCCCCATCTACGACCCCGCGCGCGAGCGCCAGAAGCTGAACGACCTCGCCAATTCCGTCGGCGAGGAGCTGGCGCCGGCGATGGACGCGCTCTTCTCGCTGATCTTCGACCTCAGCCGCTCCGAGCAGCACCGCATCTTTTCCGGCCCGTCGCCGATCAAGTCGGCCATTCAGCTGGCGATGGCCAACACGCCCGCGCAGTTCCCGCTGCGTCCGCTCGTTGCCTGCCAGGGCGTCGAAGGCGCGTACTCGCAGCAAGCCTGCGAGCGCATCTTTCCGTCCGGCAGCATCATGTATTTCAACTACTTCGAGAACGTCTTCTCCGCCGTCGAGCAGGGCCTGTGCCGCTACGGCGTCCTGCCGATCGAGAACAGCACCGCCGGCTCTGTCAACCGCATCTACGACCTGATGATGGAGCACAGCTGCTACATCGTCCGCAGCTGCCGCGTCAAGGTCGATCACTGCCTGCTCGCCAACCCCGGCGCGAAAATAGAGGATATCAAGGAGGTCGTCTCGCACGAGCAGGCGCTCGCGCAGAGCCACGCCTTCCTCAAGAGTCTCGGCGTCAAGGCCGTCCCCGTCAAGAACACCGCCGTCGCGGCGCAGATGGTGCACGACAGCGGCCGCAAGGATCTGGGCGCGCTTTCGTCGATGAGCTGCGCCGAGCTCTACGGCCTGAGCTGCCTCAAATCGTCGGTGCAGGACGCCGGCAGCAACTTCACGCGCTTCATCTGCATCGGCAAGAATCTGGAGATCTATCCTGGCGCCAACCGAACCAGCCTGATGATGACCATCCCGCACCGCCGCGGCGCGTTGTCGCATGTGCTGTCGCGCTTCAAGGCGCTCGACATCAACCTCAACAAGCTGGAGAGCCGCCCGCTCGCCAACAGCGATTTCGAGTTCATGTTCTACTTCGACATCGACTGCTCCGTCTACAACGACTCGTTCCTGCGCGTCTTCGACGACCTCGAGGGCGCGGTGACCTCGCTGAAATACCTGGGCAGCTACTCCGAGGTCGTGTAAAATGAAGCGCTTCGGCCTCATCGGCCGCGTCCTCGGTCACAGCTTCTCGCCCGCGATCCACGCACTGATCGCCGACTACGAGTACAGGCTGTACGAGCTCGAGCCTGATCGGCTCGACGAGTTCCTGCGCACCACCGACTGCGACGGCTTCAACGTCACGATCCCCTACAAGCTCGACGCAATGCGCAGCTGCGCCGAGTTGTCTGAGCGCGCTCACGCCATTGGCTGCGTCAACACGCTGACGCGCCGGTCGGACGGGAAATGGCGCGGCGACAACACTGACTGGGACGGCTTTCTTGCCCTGCTGGGGAGCGACGCGGAAATGCTGCGCGGCTGCCCTGCGCTCGTGCTCGGTTCCGGCGGAGCCTCGCGCACGGTCTGTGCTGCCCTGAAAAACTGCGGCATACCGTTCACCGTGATCTCGCGAAACGGCGCGGACAATTACGGCAATCTGGAGCGCCACGCCGACGCCGAGCTGATCGTCAACACCACTCCTGTCGGCATGTACCCGCACAACGGCGAATCTCCCGTCGATCTGCGGATTTTTCCCAAATGCCGTCTCGTTCTCGACGTGATCTACAATCCCGCCCGTACGGCGCTAATGCTTCAGGCCGACGGGCTCGGCATCCCCGCCCGCGGCGGCCTGCTGATGCTGGCCGGACAGGGCGTGCGCGCGGCCGAACTGTTCCTGGACCGCGAGTTGCCCGCCGGACTGGCCGCGGAGATCGCCGAAAAGATCGCCCGTTCCACGAAGAACATCGCCCTTATCGGTCTGCCCGGCTGCGGCAAGACGACGACGGCGCGCGCCCTCAGCAGGCTGACGGGGCGCCCCGTGTACGACATCGACGCGATGATCGAAGAGCGCAGCGGCAAAAAGATACCGCTCATCTTTGCCGAATCCGGCGAAGAGACGTTCCGTCAGCTCGAAACGGAAGCCCTGGCCGAAGCGAGCCGGCAGAGCGGTGCGATCATCGCCTGCGGCGGAGGCGTCGTCACCCGGCCGCGAAATCTGCCGCTGCTGCGGCAAAACAGCATCACGGTCTTTCTCGACCGCGAAGGCGATCTGCCCGTCGCCGGGCGTCCGCTCTCGCAGGGCCGCGGCCTGGCGGCACTGAAAGCCGAACGTTTGCCGCTCTATCGCGCCTGGGCCGAACGGACCGTGCGCAGCGGCGCGACCGCATGCGAGACAGCCGCAAAGATCAAGGAGGCGCTTTCCCTGTGAACATCCTCGTCATCAACGGACCCAACATGAACATGCTCGGCGTCCGCGAGCCCGAGATCTACGGACGCGAAACCCTGGCTGATCTGGAGAACATGATCCGCGCCCACTGCGAAAGCCGCGGCGTGAACTGCGAGTTCTTCCAGAGCAACCACGAAGGCGCGATCGTCGACCGCATCCAGCAGGCGTACGGAACGAGCGACGGCATCGTCATCAACCCCGCCGCCTACACCCACACCAGCGTCGCCATTCCCGACGCGCTGCGCGCCGTCGGCATCCCCGCCGTTGAAGTGCACGTCAGCGACATCGCCTCGCGCGAATCGTACCGCCATTTCAGCTACACCAAGGAAGCCTGCATCGTCCAGATCGCCGGAAGAGGCCTGAAAGGCTACCTCGACGCCGTCGATCTGCTGATCGAACGCGCCGGAAAATAAAAATCCGCCGTCTGTTTGTTCCCCGTAGAACAAGCAGGCGGCGTTCTTTGTCTGAATTTTAAAGTTCCCGTTCCTCCCTGAACGGCTCGCCGTAGGGGTTGACGTGCACCATGACGTGCTTGACGCGGGGAAATTCGTGCTCCACGGCGTCGTGGACGCTGCGGGCGATGTCGTGGGCTTTGACGAGCGGCAGGGTCGCGTCGGCGCTGATCTCGATGTCGACGTAGAGGCGCGAAGCGAACTCGCGCGCCCGCAGCAGATCGACCGACTTGACACCTTCGACGGAAGCGGCGCAGCTTCTCAGACGATCGAGCGTGGCGGCGTCGCAGGAGCGGTCGACGAGCTTGTCGATCGCGTCGCGGAAGATGCCCACGGCCGCGCGCGCGATCAGCGCGCAGATGACGGCGCTGGCGAGCGGTTCGAGCGCGGGCAGTCCAGCGCGCGCTCCGGCGATGCCGATCAGGGCGCCGACGGAAGAGAGCGCGTCGCTGCGGTGGTCCCATGCTTCAGCGCGCAGGGCGGAAAGACCTGTGCGCCTGGCGGCGCGGATGACGAACTGGTACATTGCTTCCTTGACGACGATCGAGACGACGGCGGCAATCAGCGGCAGGGTGCCGGGGATCGCCGCCTCCTTATACGCACCGGAGATGAGCGACTTGGCGGCGTCGAAGCCGATGCCGATCCCGGCGGTCAGCAGCAGGCCGGCGAGGAACAGCGCGGCGATACATTCGAGGCGTTCGTGTCCGTAGGGGTGGGAGGCGTCGGCGGGACGCTCGGAAAGTTTCACGCCGCCGGCGGCGATGAGGCTGCCGAGCACGTCGGAGGCGGAATGGATGCCGTCGCTGATCATCGCGCCGGAGTGTCCGATCACGCCGGCTGCCAGCTTGAAGGCGGACAGCGCGAAGTTGCCGGCCGCGCAGAAGGCGGAAACGCGCGCGGCGCTGCGTGCGGTGGAAGGTGATTCGTTTTTCATGGGGGAGTCTCCTTTTGATGGGCCTG
>JAEEUD010000194.1 GCA_016286835.1 Pyramidobacter sp.
GCGCATCCCCATTTCATGGGCGATGAGCTGTCTCGTGCCCGTCTCGGTCTTTAAAATCGGTCTGGCCACGCCGCTGTCGTCGGCCGTGCAGATCGCCCTGTGTCTAATCGCCTTCGCGCGGCTGAAGCGCGAAACGCCAAACGTGCTGTGATTTTTCGAGCCTTCCCGCCGGAATCGTCGGGAAGGCTTGAAAAGTATCTGTCTGTTTTATGAAGCTAATCTTCCGGCAAAAAGCCGAACGAAGCCGATTCGTTGTGTCTGACGAGGGCTTTCAGAAGTTCAAATGTCGTCACACAGTCGTTGAGATCGACCAGTTCGATCGGCGAGTGTGAGTAGCGTCGGGGGATCGCCAGAAGCGCGGCTGGGCAATGGCTGCCGTAGCGGTCGACGCTGTCGGAGTTGTTCGAGTAGCAGTGCCCGAACATGCTGACGATCTGCAGAGGCAGCTTTTCCCCGGCGGCGACGGCGCGGATATGGCGCAGCAGGCCCTTGTTGGGCATGTGGCAGATCGACCTGCCTGCGTCGGCGACGCTGAGCACGGGGCCCTTGCGGATTGACACGGGCAGACGGGCCTCGGGCACGTCGGGCGTGCCGCCGGCGGGGATCGTGTCGAGCGCGATGAAGTAATCGGGCTTGAAGTGAGCGCTTGCCTGATACGCGCCGATCAGGGCAATCTCTTCCATCGTGGAAACGCTGACGATGACTTTCCCGGCGAAGTCCAGTGCGGGCAGCTCGCGGGCCAGTTCCAGCAGCACAGCGACGCCGATGCGGTCGTCGATGCAGCGGCCCGTGAGCAGATCGCGGTTGTACATCTCGGCAGCGGGGCTGTCGAACACGGCGACCGAGCCGATCTCGATGCCCATCTCTGCGACTTCGGCGGCCGACGAGGCGCCCACGTCGATGTAACATTTGGCAAGGTCGGGCAGCGAAACGGCTTCGGCGGCGGTCTGGATGTGTCCGGGCGTCATGCCGACGACGCCCGGCACGCAGCCTTTCTTGCCGCGCACGATCATGCGCCGCGCCAGCAGCGTTTTCACCGAGATGCCGCCGAGCGGCTCGAACATCAGAAAGCCGGAAGGCGTGATGTAGCGGATGAGCACACCGATCTCGTCGGCATGGGAGTCGATCATCACGGTCGGGCCGGGGCGCTTGCCGCTGAAGACCGCGCCGATGCTGCCGTTGGGCAGGACTTCAACGGAATCTGTCCATTGTTTCAGCTCGTCGCGGCAGTAGCGGATCACGTCGTATTCGGAGCCGCTGGGGGCGACGAACGAGGCGAGCGTCCGGAAGCGTTTTCTGATGCGTTCTTTCATCCGTCTCACCTATTTGCCTTCCGCCGGCTGCTTTTTCTTCTGAACGAGATAGACGATACGGCCCACGGCGATCGACGAGGCAATAGTGATGAGCATGTACCACGAGCTCGCGACCTTGGTGTGGTATGCAAAGAAGTACGTGACGATGAACGGCGTCACCCAGTAGCCGATCTTCTTCCAGCTGCAGATGTTGGTGGCCACGAGACTGCCGAACAGCGCCGGAACAGCGTACTGGAAAGCGGGCTTGAACGTAGGATTGCTGACGAGCGGCTTGATGAAGCCGGAGAAGCACACGCCGACGGCGAGCACGAGCATCACGCAGATGGCGGAAGCGCCCGCGGCGAGCACACCCACGCAGTGCGCGGCTTCGGAGCAGGGCTCCACGTCGCACATGTTCTGCGTCGCCATGATCGCGGGCAGCTTGAGGTTGGTGGCGTTGCCAGTGACGTAGGTGCTGTACAGGGCTCCGGGACCCATCGTCTGCATGAAGCCGAGCGTCTGACTGACCCAGTAGGGCGCGAGCCAGACGATGGAGCTGATGATGGCGGGCATGATCTTCGGCCAGTCGGGCCACACGCCGTAAACGACACTAGCTGCCACGGGCAGCGCCATCATTACGGCGGAAATGGCAAGTCCGCTCCAGATCCCATATTTATGCACCCATACCTGATACCAGCTGGAATTCTTTTCACTCATGTTCATTCACGCTCCTTAGAAGATGATGCAGGCGGCGATCATGCCGACGACGAGGCTGATGGACAGGTTCCAGTCCTTCAGCTTTTTCAGCGTGGGCACGTACTTGATCAGCATCGAGATGACGAACGAGGCCGCGAAGCTGATCAAAAAGATCGTGCGGTTGTTCGGCTTGCGCGTCTCGCTGATCGACAGGTAGCCCATGATGCCCATGATGGCGCTGGTGCCGAGGATGCCGACCCATTTCAGATCGACCTTGCCGGTCATCTTGTTGAAGGCCAGATCACAGGGCTTGCAGGCGAACGCCATCCAGATGATGTTGGAGATGCCGGCGATCGTCGTCACCCAGGCGGCGGCCACCCACGCGTTGACGGAATAGCCGTTCAGCACGAGTTCTTCGCCCATGGCGGTGACGGCCCATTTGCTGCACGTCGTCTCGAACGTGGCCGAGCCGATGACCGAGAGACGGTACCAGGCCAGCGGTCCGCCCAGCAGCGGGATCAGCGTGAGCAGCACGACGAGCACCGACACGGTGGGCATGAACGACACGCCGAAACCGACAGCGATGCCCTTTCGGCACTGCGCGGCGGGCACGCCCAGCTCACGGGCGCGCACCCAGGCCTTGTGCATGAACACGAGCGTCTGCGCCAGCACGCAGAGCAGGATCAGGCCGGCGACGGCGTACATCCAGCTTTGATTGGCAACTTCGGTGTACATGAATGTTTCCTCCTTGGATTTGTTTTTTCACTTCAAAGCCGACACAAAGACACGAAGAAAAAAGTCAAGAACGTTTCCCGGTTTGCGAAAAAAGTGTTTTCCGTGGAACAGTTCATCGACAGCTCAAAACATTTCAGAAATAATCCTTCGTGTCTTTGCGTCTTCGCGTTTGATTTTCAGATTTTACTGTTACAGGATGATCAGATCCTTGGTGAAGTGGTTGAACGAGATCGCGCCCGTCTCCGTAACGCAGACAGTGTCTTCGATGCGCACGCCCCAGCGGCCGTTGTACACGCCCGGTTCGCACGAGAAGGTCATGCCCGGCTCGAGGATGATCTCACTGTCCTTCGCCAGATTGGGCAGCTCGTGTCCGTCCATGCCCACGCCGTGGCCGAGACGGTGCGGGAACCATTTGGCGAGATCGTATTTGGCGAGGTAGTTCCACGCCAGCATGTGCACGTTGCAGGCGCGTACGCCGGGCTTGATCGCCTCGAATGCCAGATGCTGTGCCTCGCGCACGCGGTTGTACAACTCGATATATTCCGCGTCGGGCTTGCCGACGTGCAGCGAGCGGGTGATGTCCGACCAGTAATGGTCGATCGAGCCGCCCAAGTCGAGATACACGGCGTCGCCTTGCTTCGCGACGCGCGGTCCGCTGACGTGGTGGGCGCTGCCCGTATTCTCGCCGAAGGCGATGAGGTTGGAGAAGCCCCAGCGCATCCCCTTCTGCGCCAGTTCGTACTCGATCCACGTCTTCAGCTCGGCCTCGCTCTTGCCCGTCATGATCTGGTCGACGACCACCTGCGTGGCCCAGTCGCTGAGCTCGCCGGAGATCTTCATCATCTCGACCTCCTCGGGGCTCTTGCGCATCCGCAGCAGCGTGAACAGGTTGCTGCCGGGCACGAACTCCGATTTGGGCGTGGCCAGACGGATCAGGTTGAACGTGCGGAACTCGAACGTGTCGTCGATGGCGAACCGTCCGCCCATCACGCCCAGCTCGTTCAGGATGCCCCTGACGTAAGCGAGCATGTCGATGCCGTCGGTCCAGAAACGTTTGTCCTCTACCTCGCAGGCGCGCGAGGCCATGTCGTAGATCTTCGGCACGGCCATGATCGGCTTGCCCTGCTGCGGTACGAACACCACCTGGAAGCGTTCGTCCTTGTGCGGCGCGTAACCCGTCATGTAGAACAGATTGGGCGAGTTGCAGATCGCCACGCAGTCGACATTTTGCTCGGCCATGGCCTTGCGGAGCGCCGCAAAGCGC
>JAEEUD010000195.1 GCA_016286835.1 Pyramidobacter sp.
ACCGAGCGAGAAGGGAATGTTGGCGTCGGTCGAAGAAGCGCGGCGCCCCGGCGCCTTGCCGGTGACGGTCTCGACGGCGGCGTGGCAGCGGGCCAGCAGAGCCGCTTCGGCCGACGGATCCACATCGACGCCACAGGGACGTTCGCCGACGACCTCCAGCTCGTAATGCGCCTTGTCACATTCGCACTCGGCAACAGCCTTTTTCAGCTGTTCGCGCATCTGAGCCAGATGAGCAAACTCGTCGCTGCGATACTCGTACAACATCTCAGCGTTCTGGGCGATCGTATTGACCGACGTGCCGCCGGAGATCGTGCCGAAGTTGTACGTAGTCTTGCGGCCTTCCATCGTCGGCACGGGCTGGGCGTCGAGGACGCCGATCAGCTTGGCAAGATAGGCGATGGCGTTGGGATTGCCGAACGCGCCGTAGCTGTGTCCGCCGATGGTCGTCACCTTCACGCGCCATCTCTCGGAGCCGACGGCGCGGTTCACAAGGCTTTCATAGAGGCCGTCAAACGATATGAACTCTTTGATCAGATCCTTGCGGTCGGCGAACAGCTGACGAGTGCCCTTGAGGTTGCCGAGCCCCTCTTCGCAGCTGTTGAAGACGAACAGCACAGGCTCTTTGGGCGTCAGTTTGTTCTCGAAGATGTACTTGGCCATCAGCATCAGCGCAACGACATTGGCCGTATCATCGCCCACGCCGGGTGCGTGGAGCGTGCCGTCGGGCTTCTCGGTCACGGGCAGCGGCGTCGTGTCGGGGAAAACCACGTCGATGTGCGCGGCGTAGACGACGCAGGGCTTGGAGCAGTCGCCAAACGGCAGCAGCACATTCAGCGCGGGATCGATCGTCACGTTTTTCGCGCCGTTCTTTTCAAGCCAGGCTTTGATGAACTCGGCACGCTTTTCCTCGTGATGCGAGGGCGACGGAACGGCGGCCAGTTCTTTGAGCAAAGCAAGCTGTTCGGCTCGGTGCGCGTCGCACCAGGCGTAGATTTTGTTCTGATCCATGTGACAGGTTCCTCCTTGTCAAAAATGTTTTTTCCGAATGTCCTAAACATGATGCCCCATGTACAGCAACATTCCGTCTGTCCTCCTCGCAAAGCGCGAGAAAAACAGATCCCACGTCAGCCAGCTCATCCCGGGGATGTTCGCGTGCGGCATGTTTCGCACGTTCACGTACGTCAGCATTGGGACGCCGCTGTCGCTGCGGAACTCAAAGAAGTCATAGCGGCCGGAGTTCCACGTCCACGGGCGCTCATCCAGGGCAAAGCGCTTCGCGAAATATCCGAGACATTCGCGGTACGTCGGATCAGTCGTAAAGGGCCAGCGCCCGTCGTTCGTTCTTTTCGCCAGCGAGTCAAGCTCGCCGCGCATGATAAACAACGGGATGTCGGGATTGGAGAGCTCGCGCGCGGGATCGGGCGCTTCCACCGACGACCACGGTGCGGCAGCCGTGAACAGGTCGGAGGCGTAGAGAGCCAGTTCCACCGACATGCGCCCGCCCGACGACTGGCCGCAACAGTAGATCCGTCCGGCGTCGATACGGCGTCGGGCGGAAATATCCTCGACCATCGCGCGGATAAAACCGACGTTGTCCATGTCGGGCTTGCAGCGGTTCGCCGACCACAACAGCACGTTGCGCAGGCCATGCGGGGGCATTTGCTGGTACATCGATGCCTGCGGAAAAGCGACGATGAACCCGCGCTCCTCGGCCACGGCCGTCATGCCGCTGATGTCGAGAAAAGTCTCGGCGTTGCCGCCGCGTCCGTGCATACAGACAACCAGCGGCACAGGACCGTCATGCCCGTCAAGGCTGCGCGGCACGTATTCGTACCACAGCCGCGTGAATCCCTTATGAACGAGTTCGTGATACTCCGCCCCGAGGGCGTCAGCCTGCTTGTACACGCGCAGCAGTCGTTTGCCGGGACCGCGATGGCGACGTGCAGAACCGACGTAGCTCCAGAGGCGCTCAAACAGGGCCAGGTCGAAGCGTTCGGCCTGCGCAGTTTCGCTGACGCGCACCTGAGCGATGTTCTCCTCGTTGATCTGCACACAGGGATACTGCGGATCGGGCAGATACAGTTCGCTCAGACCTTCGCCGCCGAGTTTTTCCGGCGACGTGCCGTTCTGCTTTTTCCAGTACTCGACAACGGCCGCTTCGGGCGCGTTTTTACGGGGAAACGCCATCCACACGGGCAGCGGGCCGCGGCCGCTTTGCAGGATCATCTCGCCGGTCAGGTTGATCGTGCGGTCTTCCTCGCCCGGCTCCGGAACGGAGTTGAGCATAGCCGCATCTGCAAGCGGACCGATCGTACCAAGTCCGCTCCACCACTGACTTTCCTTCATTGCCGCCTGCATCGCCACCGTCGCGCCGCGGCCGAAACCGAAAGCGTAGATGTTGTCCTGCATCGTCACGTAAAAATTGCGCGACTGCACGCGGGCGTAGACCATGTTCAGCGCCTCTGCGTCGCTGCCGTCAAAGTTCCACTGTCCGCAGGGAATGAGCAGGTGCAGGAACACCCGCTCGCGATCGGCGAAGTCCTTCAAGCCGCTGGAAACGAGAAATCCGGCCGGATCCTCGTCGTCCGGCGGTGCGACGACGATACAGCGCGAATCATACGGCAGCCCTTCGGTGATATAGGTGTAAAACTTTCTCTCCGTCCCGCCCACGTTCACGGATTCTTCAAACAGCCCGCACAGCAGGCAGCGGTCGAAATCCTTTGTCGGGATCGGGAAAGCGGACATGTCATCGGGGAAGTGCTGTACCTTCAGCGTCACGGGATCGTCCCCCTTTACGCGGAAAAGTTGTGGCAGGCAACGAAGTGCCCCGGCGAGATCTCGCGCAGGGGCGGACATGAAGCCGTGCAGACGTCCGTGCAGTGATCGCAGCGCGAGGCGAAGCGGCACTCGTCAGGCGGATCGATGGGGCTGGAGACCTCACCGCGGATGAGGATGCGGTTTTTGTTCGCGCCCACGCGCGGGATGGGAATGGCCGAAAGCAGCGATTTCGTATAGGGATGGACGGGGTGAGCAAACAGCTCCTCGGTGGGAGCTTTCTCCACCGTCTGACCGAGGTACATGACCATGATCTCGTCGCTGATGTGGTTGACGACGGCCAGATCGTGCGTGATGAAGATATAGGTCAGCCCCAGTTTCTTTTGCAGTTCGCGCAGCAGGTTCAGGATCTGCGCCTGGATCGACACGTCAAGGGCCGACACGGGCTCGTCGCAGATGATCAGCTTCGGCTCCACGGCCAAAGCCCGGGCGATGCCGATGCGCTGGCGGCGGCCGCCGTCGAGCTCATGCGGATAGCTGTTGATCAGGCGTTCCGCCAGACCGACCGTCTCCATCAGTTCCAGAACGCGGCGTTCGATCTCGGCGTCGGTGCGGTACTTGCCGCGGATCTTCACGGCTTCGGCGATGGTCTGCATCACCGTATTGCGCGGGTTGAGCGACGAGAAGGGGTCCTGGAAGATGATCTGCATGTCGGCGCGGCGCTTGCGCAGCTGGGCCGTGCTGAGACCGAGGATCTCTTCACCGTCGAAGATGACTTTCCCGTCCGTCGGCTCGATCAGGCGAAGGATACACCTTCCCGTCGTCGACTTGCCGCAGCCGCTTTCACCGACGATGCCCAGCGTCCTGCCGCGTTCCAGTGTGAAGGAGATGTCGTCGACAGCGTGAAGGAGCCCGCGTGCGGTGCGGAAATATTTCTTCAGGCCGGAAACGTTCAGAATGATGTCGCTCATGCTTCGATCTCCTTTCTGTTGATCCTGAACGAGGGATCGGCATAGGCCGAGCAGCGGACGCCGTGGGTGGCACTGAACATGCGTTCCTGCTGAGGCGTATCGATGCAATCGGGGCGCCGGTACGGGCAGCGGGGCGCAAACGCGCAGCCCTTCGGCAGTTTCGTGGGATCGGGCATGAGACCGGGGATAGGCTGGAGCGCGGACTTGCGGTTGCTGATGTCGGGGATCGAGTTG
>JAEEUD010000196.1 GCA_016286835.1 Pyramidobacter sp.
GCGCCGTCACCGAAGCCGCAGGCGTAGATGTTGTCCTGCATGGTGACGTAGTAATCGCGCCCTTGCACGGCGGCGTAGACGGCGTTGAGGAAGTCGGCGGCGTCCGCGTCTTCCTGCCACGGCTTCGTCGGCACGAGCACGTGGAC
Organism: Pyramidobacter sp.; assembly: GCA_016286835.1. GTDB lineage: Bacteria > Synergistota > Synergistia > Synergistales > Dethiosulfovibrionaceae > Pyramidobacter. Next base: position 147 of record JAEEUD010000196.1, read on the forward strand.
GTAGAGCCGTTTCTTCTCCGCCAGCTCGCGCAGGCCGGACGACTGCAAAAAATCCAGAGGATCGGCGTCAGACGGCGGTACGGCGGCCAGGCACGGCTGGCAGTATTCCAGATCTTCCGGGATGTAGGTCAGAAAGGTCCGTTCCGTTCCGTTCACCGACGCGCGTTCGGCAAAGCAGCCGTGGAGCAGCGTGCGGTTGGGATGTGCCAAATCGACCGGGATCGCCGACATGTCCTGCGGCAGCGGCTGTATCGTGAGCTTTTCCAACTCGATCAGACTCCTTTCTAAAATGTAGATCAGCGGCCCCGAACGAGTTCGGTCTGTCCGCTTCTTTTCCTATATAACGATAACAGAACCGCGAAGGCTGTTCAATATGATGATGTTTATGCATCTATCAATGAAATTGATAATGTGACGTTCCTCCGCCCTGAAAATGCGTTTTCACCATGTCGTCGGGAAAATCGCAAACCGTGATACAATGAAAAAACAAAGGAGGCGAGAGAAATGATCGAAGTCGTTTACGAAGAGAAGAACCGCCGCAGTGCCGCATACGACGGCGAAAAGCTCGTCGGAGAGTGCGACTGCGAGGAAAACGGAAACGTCTGGACGGCGTACCACACGGAAGTCGATCCCGCATACGGCGGGCAGGGGATCGCCGGCCGTCTCGTGGCCTGCGTCGCAGGGGCGGCGCGCGAACGCGGCGCGAAGATCGTGCCGCAGTGTTCGTACGTCCGCCGTCTGTTTGAGAAAAACGCCGAATATGCCGACGTGAACGCCGAGAAGTAAGGAAAGGGCAGGAGGTCGATTCTTCGCAATGAATCAATCGCGCATCGAAAAGATCCTGGCCGGGATGAAGGCGGCCGGCCTGTCGCAGGCGCTGCTCAGCGATCCGAGTACGCTGACGTATCTCACGGGCGACCGCTTCAGCCCCGGCGAACGCTATCTGGCGCTGCTGCTGCGCGAGGGGGAGCTCCCGGTGCTGTTTTTGAACCGCCTTTTCCGCGCCCCGCACGTGGAAAACGAGTCCATCGTCCCATACGACGACTCCGAGCGCGGCGCGCTCAAGGCCCTGCCGCTGCTCGACCGAAAAGCGCCGCTCGGCATCGACAAGTGCCTGCCGGCGGAGTTCCTGCTCGAACTCCAGGAAAACGCCGCGGCGGGCGCGTATGTGAACGTGTCGCCCTGCGTCGATCACGTTCGCGCCGTCAAGGACGCCGAGGAGATCGCCCGCATGGAGCGCGCCTCGCGCCTGAACGACGAGGTCATGTCCCGCATCAGGAACGAAGTCCGCGAGGGCGTGACCGAACTGGAACTGTCCGACCGGCTCGACCGCATCTATCGCGATCTGGGTGCGCAGGGGCTGTCGTTCCCTTCGATCGTCTGCTTCGGCGCCAACGCTGCCGATCCGCATCATTCGCCCGACGGGACCGCGCTCAAAGAGGGCGACTGCGTGCTCTTTGACATCGGCGGCGTCTGGGACGATTATTGTTCCGACATGACGCGCACCTATTATTACGGGTGTGTCTCCGACCGCGACCGCACCGTGTACGAGACGGTTTTGCGCGCCAATCTGGCCGCCGAGGCGATCATGAAGCCCGGCGCGCGGTTCTGCGACCTGGACGCCGAAGCCAGAAACGTGATCGAGGCGGCCGGATACGGGGCGTATTTCACGCACCGCCTCGGCCATTCGATCGGCCTTCAGTGTCACGAATGGGGCGATGTGGGGCCCGTCAATCCCGAGCCCGTCCGGCCCGGCCACATCTTCTCGTGCGAGCCGGGCATCTATCTGCCGGGCGAAACGGGCGTGCGCATCGAAGACCTCTGCCTGGTCACGGAAACGGGCGTGAAGATCCTCAATCAGGCTCCCAAGGAGCTGGAGATCATCGGCGCCTGACGGTGGAAACTATTGTATTTTTTAAGGCAATTAAAAAACATTCTTCCGTTCGGCGGTTGTTCCGCACGGCCGGTCGTTTGCCGGCGGAAAAAGCGAAAAGAGTTTTTTCGCCGGAAAAATTCGCTTTCCGGCTTGTCTTTCGCGGGGAACGCGCCTATAATAAACAGGCTTTAGTGTTTTGCGGATTTTTGCGTTTTAATTTTTCAAGGAGGTTTGAGTAATGGTATCGTTTTTCTTCTGGGTACTGCTGCTTGTCGTTCTGGGAGCCGGCGTCCTCGCGCTGGGCTTCGCGTTCCTGAACTACAATCAGGTCATGGATGTGGAGATCGACGCCGAGCACAAGAAGGTCGCCGATCTGTCTGAGACGATTCACGAGGGCGCGATGGCGTTCCTGAACAGCGAGTACAAGTGGCTCGCTCCGTTCGTCGTCGTCGTGGGCGCGCTGCTGTGCTCGTTCCTTGGCCTGTCCTCGGGCGTCTGCTTCGTCTTCGGCGCCGTGTGCTCGGCGCTGACCGGCTACTTCGGCATGATCGTGGCCACCCGTTCCAATGGCCGCACCACGTTCTGCGCCACCAAGTCGATGAACGACGCGCTCGGCATCGCCTTCCGCGGCGGCTCCGTCATGGGCATGACGGTCGTCGGCGTCGGCCTGATCGGCGTGGTCGTTTCCTACGCTCTGTTCCGTGATGCGAACATCATCACCAGCTTCGGCCTCGGCGCTTCGTCGATCGCCCTGTTCGCCCGTGTCGGCGGCGGCATCTACACCAAGGCTGCCGACGTCGGCGCCGACCTCGTGGGCAAGACCGAAGCCGGCATCCCCGAGGACGACCCCCGCAACCCCGCCACCATCGCTGACAACGTCGGCGACAACGTCGGCGACATCGCCGGCATGGGCGCGGACCTGTTCGAGTCGTATGTCAACTCCATCATCGCCGCGATGGCCGTGGGCGCCGTCGCTTCGATGGGCGGCGAGCAGATCGGCCTGATGGGCGTGCTCTATCCTCTGGCGCTGGCCGCGCTCGGCATCGGCGCTGCGATCGTGGGTGCGTTCCTCGTCACCGGCTCGCTGCGCGAGTCGTCTGACGGCATGCTGGCCTCCAAGGCTGCCGACATCATGGAGCGCTTCATCACCGACAAGAAGACCGGCGTTGCCGATCCTGCCAAGGCGCTCAGCTTCGGCACCTACGTCACCGGCCTGATCGAGATCGTCGGTTCGCTCGTGCTTTCGATCATCCTGCTTCAGAACCTCAGCATCTTCTTCGCCGTCGTCTCCGGCGTCGTCGCCGGCGTTGCGATCGGCGCGATCACCGAGTACTACACCTCGGCCGACTACAAGCCTGTCAGAAAGCTGGCCGGCACGACCGAGACCGGTCCTGCCACCGTCATCCTCGGCGGCATCTCGCTCGGCATGACCTCCACGGTCATCCCCGTCGTGCTCATCTGCGCCGCGACGCTTGTCAGCTACTACTTCAGCGGCCTTTACGGCGTGGCCTGCTCGGCCGTCGGTATGCTTTCCATCACCGGCATGAGCCTCAGCGTTGACGCTTACGGCCCCATCTCCGACAACGCCGGCGGCATCGCCGAGATGTCCGAGCTGCCCGAGGGCGTCCGCGCCATCACCGACAGACTTGACGCCGTGGGCAACACCACCGCGGCCATGGGCAAGGGCCTGGCCATCGGTTCGGCCGCGCTCACCGCTCTGTCGCTGTTCTCGGCCTACGCTCAGTCGGCCAAGCTGACCGCCATCGACCTGAACAATCCTCACGTCATGGTCGGCCTGTTCCTCGGCGGTATGCTGCCCTTCCTGTTCAGCGCCCAGACGATCTCCGCGGTGCAGGAAGCCGCGGGCGAGATGGTCGTCGAAGTCCGCCGCCAGTTCAAGATCCCCGGCATCATGGAAGGCACCGTGC
>JAEEUD010000197.1 GCA_016286835.1 Pyramidobacter sp.
GCGTCCCTTGGCGATACGGCCTGCCAGATACTCGTCGGCCCAGACTTTTACTTTGTCGAGCACGGCAGGGATCGCATCGTTCAGATACACGTCGTAGCCGTGGATGGCGGTGTTGAGGGCGATCTGACGGCCCATCTGCCCCGCGCCAGCCACGCAGACTTTTTTGATGTCGGCAAGTTTCATGATCGATACGCCTCCCGTTTACAGCTTCTCAAAGGCCATGGCCATGCCGAGGCCGCCGGCCACGCAGAGCGTGGCGATACCGTAGCGCACGTCGCGCTTGTGCATCTCGTGGATCAGCGTCGTGGAGATGCGCGCACCGGAGCAGCCGAGAGGATGTCCGAGCGCGATCGCGCCGCCGTTGACGTTCACGTTGTCGGTCGACAGACCGAGATCCTTGAGGCAACCCAGCGATTGCGCGGCAAACGCCTCATTCAGCTCCCACAGACCGATGTCTTCTTTCTTGAGGCCCATCGGCGTGAGCGCCTTTTCAAACAGGCGGTTGACGGCAGCAACAGGGCCGAGTCCCATGACGCGGGGATCAACGCCGCGGGCCGCGCCGGCGATAACGCGGGCGATCGGTTTGAGGCCGAGTTCTTCTGCTTTCTCGGCGGCCATAATGACGAGCGCGGAGGCGCCGTCGTTACGGCCGGAAGCGTTGCCGGCGGTGGTCACGCCGTCGGGGAAGATCGGGCGCAGCTTGGCCATTTTGGCTTCGTTCGTATCGCGCTTGGGGAACTCGTCGGTGTCGAAGATGATGGGATCCTTCTTGCGCTGAGGGATGGTCACGGGGACGATCTCGTCCTTGAAGCGGCCGGAGTCGATCGCGGCAATGGCACGACGCTGGCTCTGAAGGGCGAAAGCGTCGCACTCCTCGCGGGTGATATTGTAGCGTCTGGCTACTTCGTCGGCGGTCCAGATCATGTTGAACGTGCCGTAGATGTCGTTCGGCTGGCTCTTGGGCTGGCTCTCGACGTTGGGATCGACGAAAACGGTGTTTCCGCTGCCGACACCGAAGCGGGCGCCGCGGATGTAGAACGGCGCGGTGCTCATGCTCTCAACGCCGCCGCAGAGGATGATGTCGGAGTAGCCGCACTGGATCTGCTGCGTGCCGGAGAGGATGGCCTGCATTCCGGAGGCGCACTGGCGGTGGACGGTGTAGGCGGGGGTCGCCTCGGGGATGCGGATCATCAGCGAGGTGAGGCGGGAGATGTTGGGCTGGTCTGTGGACTGTTTGGCCTGGCCGCAGATCACCTCATCAATGGCTTCCTTGGCGACGCCGGCTTTGGCGAGGGCGCCTTCAAGGGCGGTGGCCAGCAGGGTTTCGGGCTGAACGTTTTTCAGCGTGCCGCCGATGGAACCGAGGGCGGTGCGGACGGCGGAAACAACAACTACATCGCGCATGGCTGTCACCTCTCCTTAATTGAAGCCGCCGTCGCAGACGATCATCTGCGCGGTGATGTAGCTGGACTCGTCGGAAGCGAGGAAGCAGTAGACCTGCGCGCACTCGCGGGGATCGCCGTAGCGGCGCAGCGGGATACTCTTGAGCTTTTTCTCCTTGATCTCATCGGGGACGGCTGCGTACATATCTGTCATGATCGAGCCGGGGCACACGGCGTTGACGTTGATGCCGTACTTGCCGAGTTCTTTGCCCTGCACTCGGGTCATGCCCATGATCGCGGCCTTGGAGGCGGCGTAGTTCGACTGGCCGAAGTTGCCGTTGAACGCGGAAACGGAGGAAGTATGAACGATCTTGCCGTAGCGCTGCTCCATCATGTAGGGAACGACGGCCTTGGTCATGTTGAAGTTGCCGCACAGGTTGACGTTGATGACGGCGTGGAACTGATCGGGAGTCATCTTGTAGAACTGCGCGTCCTTGGTGATGCCGGCATTGTTGACGAGGATGTCGATACGTCCGAATTCCTCGGCAACCTGCTTGACCACGGCCTGGACCTGGTCCCAGTTGGAGATATCGCAGGCGTAGCCCTTGATAGTGCCTTTAGCTGAGAGCTTGGCGGCTGACTCTTCGACCTTTGCGGCGTTGATGTCGAAGATGGCGACTTTCGCGCCCTCTTCAAGGAACAGTTCGGCAGCGGCATAGCCGATGCCGGCGGCGCCGCCCGTGATGATCGCGACTTTATCCTTCAGTTTCATGATTGTGTCTCCCTTCATAAAAACATAAAACACGCTGATTTCCTTATTGTGCGCAGGCTGTTTCAAGGCTGTATCAAAGGTTGCTGGAGCTGCTGGCAGAAAATACCAGTCCCATCTGAAAAGCAGAGTAGCACGCCTTCGCCGCCGCGACCATCGCTTTTTTTCCGGAAAATGTTTAACGGCGAGTCTATTATTCTGTTTTCATAGAACGATTTTTCTTTTTTATCAGTTTTTTAGTTAACTGTTCGCGCAAACGAGAGATTTTTTATTATAATAGCAGGCAATAAAAAGTTTTGCTCTTTAAATTTCGACAGCAAATCTTCAAAACTCTCGAAGATGAGGAGGGATGAGCCTTTGAAACTGCTTCACCTGCAATACTTCCGCGAGCTGGCCAAGCGTCAGCATCTGTACAAGACGGCAACGGAGCTTTACATTTCGCCCTCTGCCCTGAGCGCCGCGATCACGCGGCTGGAAAACGAACTCGGCGTGCAGCTTTTCGACCGGGTCGGACGCAACATCTGCCTGAACGAAAACGGCAAGAAGTTTCAGGCTCACGTCATCAAGGTCCTCGACGAGCTTGACCTCGCCTGCTCGGAACTGAAAAGGACCGAAGAGCAGAACCGCATCCTCAACGTCGCCACCGCGACGCACGCGCTGTGGGAAACCCCGATCGCCGAGTTCATCCGCCGCACGCCGGGCGTGGGTTTCAACCACCGGGCGATGGACTGGGAGCGCCTGAACGATGAAGCTCAGATGGCCGAGTACGACTTCATCATCACGGCGCTGGGCGACATCCAGTCAAATAACTATGAGTACGCGATCCTCGTCCCCGACGACAAGCCGGTGCTCGCGGTGTATGAAGGCCATCCCTTCGCAAACCGCAAGGAAGTCTCGCTGGCCGAGGTGAAAGACGAGCCGTTTGTCGCTCTGCCCAAGTCGATCTCGTACCGTCACTATTTCGACAAGCTGTTCGAACAGGCCGGCATCACGCCCAACATCATCGCCGAGACGGATTACGTGCTCCGCCAGAAACTCATCAAGGAACACATGGGCATCACGATCTCGACCGTGCTGTGTTCCAAATCGCCGTTCCTGGACGGACTGCGCTTCGTTCCGCTCGTCGAGCCCGTGCCGCCGCGGATGCAGACGATCTTCTGGCACAAGGGGAAGGAACTCTCCAAAGAGGCCGCGGCGTTCAAGAACTTTATGATCGCCTACTACAAAGATTTTCCGATGGACCTGTAGTGCGCCCTTTAAAAATCGTTATAAAAAAAGCGAACCGTTCGCTATTCGTGAACGGTTCGCTTTTTTTTGAAATAGTCATACACTTCGGTTTCTGCAATAATCCAGACAAGGTTGTTGAAGGCTGTTGGCAATACGGTTATTTAAGTACGAGTCGGGCAGACCCCATCATTCGCCAAACTCTGGAGGGAATCAGAATGGGCAGACAAGCATTGGAAGGCCTGAAGGTCATCGAAGTAGGCAATATCATCGCCGGACCGTGGTGCGGCAGTATGCTGGCCGATTTCGGCGCGACCGTCATCAAGGTCGAGCAGCCGGGAACGGGCGACATGATCCGCGGCATGGGACGCATCAAGGATCTGTGGTACACGATCGAAGCGCGCAATAAGAAGAACATCACGCTCAACCTTAAAGACCCCAAGGGCAAGGAGATCCTCTGGAAGCTCATCGAAGGCGCCGACGTCCTCATCGAAAACTTCCGCCCCGGCGTCTTCAAGAAACTGGGCTTCACCTGGG
>JAEEUD010000198.1 GCA_016286835.1 Pyramidobacter sp.
CTCGCGCAGAGGCGTCTTCCACACGACCGAGACCGTTTGCTCGGGATCGGCCGTGATCCCGCCTTCGAGAGCAAAGATCGCCGGCGGGCGCGAGCTCCAGGCGAACGAAACGCCGTCCGAGCTTGTTTTCAATTCGTCGCTTTCGGCAAAGCCCTCGGCGCGAAACGCCGCAGGCGCCGTGCCGCCGGAAAGTTCGACGAGTTTCGACGACGACAGGCCGCCGCCCAGCCACGCCGGACGCGCGAACGGCGCGCCCACCGTGTCGGCCGCGCTGCCGTCAAGCAGCCGCGGCCCGAAGACGCCCGCCAGCACGATCAGCGCGAACGCCCACACAGACGGACGGCGAAGCAGCGCCTTCATCGGTTCACCCCCTCGATCCTCACGCGCGGATCGACGAGACCGTAGACGACATCAGCGATCAGGTTGCAGCTCACGGTGATCAGCGCCAGCAGGTAGAACGACGCGCCCGCGGCCGGGTAGTCATGCCCCGACAGCGCCTCCAGCAAAAACGAGCCGACGCCGCGCAGCGAGAACACCGACTCGGTGATGACCGCGCCGGAGACCAGTCCGGGCACGGACATCAGCAAAATCGTCACGATCGGCGGCAGGATCGTGCGGAACGCGTGACCGTACACCACCGCCGACGGTGCGAGCCCGCGCGCGCGGGCCATGAGCACGTAGTCCTCGCCGAGCGAACGCACCATCAGGTTGCGCACGTAGAGCGCCCAGCCGCCGAAGCCCATCAGCGTCAGCGACAGCACCGGCAGGGCCAAATGCCAGAGCCGGTCGGCCAGCAGCGCCCAGCCGCCGGCTGGCGGCGGCACGGAGACGCTGCCGCGCAGAGGGAAGATCGGGAAGTCGCGCGCCAGCAGCATCAGCAGCACCAGCTGCACGAAGAAGCCCGGGAACGACGACATCACCGCGCCGACGCGCAGCACGAGCTTTTCGATCCACGAGCCGCGCCGCACGGCCGCCTTCACGCCCAGCCACACGCCGAGCGCCGCCGAAAACGCCATCGACAGCGACATCAGCGCGAGCGTCCCCGGCAGCCGCGAGAGCAGTTCGTCCCACACGGGCCGCCGGCTCAGGAACGAAAGGCCGAAGCGGAACGTGAGCATCTGCTTGAGATAGATGAAAAACTGCTCCATCATCGGCCGGTCCAGACCGTAGAGAGCACGCAGCCGCTCCTTCGCCTCGGGCGAAAAGTTCGGGTCGATGATCGTGCTCACCGCGTCGCCGGGCATGACGCGGAACAGCGCGAAGTTCAGCACCAGCACGCAGAGCAGCACCAGCAGCGACGCCAGCGCGCGGCGCATGAGCCAGCTCTTTCTCATCGACTTTCAGCTCCTTTCAGGTGAAGCCGCCAGTAATGCGGATTGCGGGCCATCATCACGTACTCGCCCGGGCGGTACTCTTCCAAAGCGAACGGTCCCGCGCCGACGAGCGCCGACGGGCCGCCTGAAGCGAGCGGATCCCAGTTCTGCCAGTCGGCGATGCCTTCAAGCACCCTGGCCGGCATGTACGGCAGTCCCGCCACGTTGTCCAGATACCAGTAGCTGACGCCGCTCATCGTCACTTTCAGTTCGCGCTCGTTCAGCGCCTCGGCCGAAGCGACGTTTTTCACGGCGTCGAAAAAGCGCGGGATCTGATTGTTTTTCAGAAACTCGAGCGTCGCTTTCAGGTCGGCCGCCGTCAGCGGCGAACCGTCGTTCCATTTCAGCCCCTCGCGGAGCCGGAACGTCAGCACCGTATGCGCGTCTTTGCCCGCGCCCTCGACGGCCACGTTCCAGCTCTCGGCCAGGCCGGACATGTCCTCGAGCGTCTTCGGGTTCGTGCCGATCAGGCCTTCGTAGATGTTGCCCAGCACCTGCCAGGAGTAGGCGCTGCTGGCCGTGAACGGGTTCAGGCTGCGCGGTTCCTCTACCAGCGCCATCGTCAGCGGACGCATCGGCCCCTCGCGCGGTTCGGCGCGCATCATCGTCCACATGTTGTCGGCGGTGATCTTCTCCGTCGAGATCACGTTTTTCCAGCTGCGCGAGAACGCCGCCACGGAAAAGCGGCTGTAGATCGGCGCCGAGGGGACGAGCTCGGCCAGGAGCTTCTGCGCCTCCGCACTCGCGGCCTCCGCCGCCGCCTTGTCCGGGGCGAAGCGCAGGCGCTCCAGCGCCGCGTCGAGCCGCGCGTCGCGGATGCCCGTCATGTTGTAGCCGCCGGGCACGTCCATCGAGCTGTGATAGAAGCTGTACAGCGAATCGGGATTGCGCCCCATGCTCCAGGCCAGCACGGCCAGCGAGTAATCCTTGCGGTCGAGGCGCGCGACCATCGCCGAAAAGTCCATCGGCTCCACGTCCACGTCGAAGCCCGCCGCGTTCAGCGATGCCGCGATCCGCTCAGCCATCTCGGCCGTCGTCGGCGCAACGCGCGCCAGCGGCGAAAGCAGCTTGACCGCCGGGAACGGCGTGCCGTCAGGCCGCAGCAGGCGGCCCGCATAATTGAAGCGGTAGCCGGCCGACAGCAGCAGCTCGCGCGCCGCCTTGCGGTCGAAGATGTTGCGCGTGCCGTCGGGCGCGGCCCACGGCGAAACGGGCGGCAGCCAGCTGTTGATCGGCTCGCAGTAGCCCTGATAGATCCCGCGCACCATGCTGTTGCGGTCCAGCGACATGGCCGCGGCGCGGCGCACGGCCGGATCGTTCCACGGGGAGGCCTGATTGTTCATGAGCAGGAAAAAGGCGTGGAAGCCCCGCGCCAGCGACATGTCCAGATGCGGAGAGGCGCTGAGGCGGTTGATGTCCGACGGGCGGGCGATGTCGCCGAGCACGTCGATCTCGCCCTTTTCGGCCGCCAGCACCTGAGAATCCGGGTTGGCGACGATCACCATGCAGATCTTTTCCAGACTGGGGCCGGCAAGCGTCTCGGGATCAAAGTCGATCCCGTCTCCCAGCGCGACATTCGCGCACAGCAGCGCCAGCAGGGCGGCGCGCAGAAGTTTTTTCATGCGGTTTCACCTCGTTTGTGTCCAGGCGTTTACGAAAAACGGGCCTGTTCGTCAAAACAGACCCGTCTATTGTAACGCGCAGGGCGCGTTTTGTTCAACTCTTTACGCGTTCGCGCCGAGCGACTGTCCGCGCCGCGCCTGCGCCGCGAACGCCTTTTCAAAGTGCTCTGGACGCAGCCGCGGCTCGCCGTTCGCGTTTTCGCGCAGCTGCTCGCGCAGCGCTTCCATCGACGCGGCGCGGCACAGCTCGCTGAGCTGCGCGCCGTTCATGCCTTCGGAGCGCTCGGCCAGCTCCGCGACGCTGACGCCGTCGAGCGGGATCTTTTTCAGGCAGATGCGCAGGATCTCCGTTCTCGCGGCCAGGTCGGGCAGCGGCAGCTCCAGCACCAGCTCGAAGCGGCCGGCCGAGAACATCGCCGGGTCGATGCGGTCGATGCGGTTCGTCGTCGCGACCACCACCACGCCGCCCATGTCGTCGATGCCGTTCATCTCCGACAAAAACTGGCTGATGACGCGGTCGGTCGTCTGCGCCTGGGCGCTGCCGTCGTTGCCGCGCACCGGCACGAGCGAGTCGATCTCGTCGAAGTAGAGGATCGACGGCGCCGCCTGCCGGGCCGTGCGGAACACCTCGCGCAGGGCCCGCTCGCTCTCGCCCACGTAGCGCGACATCAGCGACGGTCCCTTGACGGAGATGAAGTTGACGCCGCTCTCGTGCGCCAGCGCCTTGACCAGCAGCGTCTTGCCCGTGCCGGAAACGCCGTTGATCATGATCCCGCGCAGCGGCGTCACGCCCCAGCGACGGAACAGCTCGCTCTTTTTCAGCGGCCACTGCACG
>JAEEUD010000199.1 GCA_016286835.1 Pyramidobacter sp.
GTGCAACGGCAACTCGTCGATCTACCGCTTGCAAAAGGGACGGTAACGCTTTCTTCTATATAATAAGGAGGACTCTCCCATGACCATCACGCCGCAGCTGGCGGTGCGCGCTCAGGAGCTGAACCGGCGCTGCTTTGTCGCCGACGCGCATTACGATCTGCTCAACCTGCTGGCCCGCAGGCGCATCGACGAAGGCCGCACAAACGTCGTCAACGAGGATTACCTGCCCCGCTGGCGGGCCGGCGGCGTGAACCTGATCGTCAGCTCGATCTTTCTTGACACCATGCACGTGCCGGAGATGGCGCTGCGGCGTGCCCTCGATCAGATCGCGGCCATGCATGAAGAGCTCGACCAATGCCCCGATCTGGCGCTGTGCCGAAACGTCGGCGAGATCCGTGCCGCTCACGCTGACGGCAGGATCGCGCTGCTGCTCTCGTTCGAGGGAGTTGAACCGCTCGGCAACGACCTCAACCTGCTGCGCGTCTTCTACGAGCTGGGCGTGCGCGGCATCGGGCTGGTGTGGAACCGCCGCAACTTCGCGGCCGACGGCCTGAAAGTACACCGCCGGGGAACAAGCGGCGGCCTGACCGAGTTCGGCGCGGCGCTCCTCGACGAGGCCGAACGCCTTGGAATGTACGTCGACGTGTCGCACCTGAACGACGAAGGCTTTGCCGACGTCTGCCGCCTTACCGGACGTCCCTTCGCCGCTTCGCACTCCAACAGCCGCGCGCTCACGAACGTGCCCCGCAACCTGACCGATGAGCAGATCCGCACCATCGCCGGGCGCGGCGGCGTGATCGGGCTGAACTGCGCCCAGGCCTTTATCCGTCTCCGCGAAGGAGGACCGGCCACGGCCGCCGAACTGGCCGTCCACGCCGCACACATCAAACAGGTCGCAGGCGCTGAGCACATCTGCCTGGGATTCGACTTCTGCTCCGAGTTCCGCGGCTCGGCCGGGATCATGGGCATGGACGCGATCGACTATTACGACCACGCCTGGGAACTGACCGCCGGACTGCTCGCGCAGGGCTTCAGCGAGGCCGAAGCCGAGGGCGTGCTCGGGCTGAATCTGCTGAACTTCCTTGAAAAAACGATAGGATAACTCTTCGCGCACAAAGCGCCGGAGGCAGCCGCGTACAGCGGACGGTCTCCGGCGCTTTTGCGTTGGACGCGCAGGACGCGCCAGCAAACATCAGGATAAGTCAGTCTCTAATAACGCCTTATATGATCATTTTTGCTTCATGAACACGAATTGCTTTTCTGCAAAAAAGATCCTGTCGCTTTCGCTCAACGCGCTCATAAACTTTCATCGCCTGCGTTTCCGCTCCGTCTTCACGTCCATATAATTAATAAGGAAACTCAAGAAAAGCCTCTCCCGGCGCAGAGGATTTCGCAGCACATGACGCGATTCCTCAAAAAGAAATCACAAATACAAAAAGATTTTCAGCGAATTTTTGCCCGACAAATCTGGTTCAAGCACAATAAAATACAGATACAGACTGAGTTCATGTGACTTTTTCATTCGCCTAAAATAAACCAAAATTCCCCGTTGACAGAAAAAATAAACCGTGCTATTATTCCGCCATCAACAAAAAAACACAAGTTCGTTTTCGGACGAACAGGTGAACCTTAGGAGGAAATCAAAATGAAAAAATCATTGTTCGCAGTTCTGTTCGCTTCGCTGTTCGCCGCCTCGTGCGCATTCGCCGCTTACGTCCCGGGCGAGACCAAGAAACTGATCGTCGGCACCTCGTGCACCTACCCGCCCTATGAGTTCGTCAGCCCCGAAGGCAAGCCCACCGGCTTCGACATCGAGCTGATGGAGGCGATCGGCAAGAAGATGGGCGTGGAGATCGAGTGGTTCGACACCGGCAAGTTCGATTCGCTGCTCGCCGCCATCCCCACCGGCAAGGTCGACTGCGCCATCGCCGGCATGAGCGCCACCAAGGAGCGCGCCAAGAGAATGCTCTTCTCCGACATCTACGAAGTGTCGCACAGCGCCATCGTCACCAAGGCTTCGCTCTCGCCCAAGAACGACGCCGACCTCAAGGGCCTGACCGGCTCGGTCCAGCAGGGCACCGTCCAGGAGACGGCGCTGCTGCCCATCAAGGATCAGTTCGGGTTCGACCTGAAACTGTTCCCCAAGTTTGACGACTGCATGCTCGACATGATCACCGGCCGCACCGACTTCTCGCTCATGGACATCCCCGTCGCTCACAAGTACATGTCCATGCCGGCCTTCCAGGGCAAGATCAAGATCGCTTACAGCAAGATCATCACCGGCGCCGGCAAGGCCATCGCCATGCCTCTCGGCAGCGACGTGCTCGCGGCCGACATCAACAAGGCCCTCGCCGCTCTTGAAGCCGAAGGCACGATCAAGGCCCTGCGCGACAAGTGGGGCATCAAGTTCGAGATCTAACGGCAGCATCGCGATCATCCGGGCGGGCCACGAGCCCGCCCGTCTTTCATACGGGACAGGCACGTGAAAAAAGCGCACGTCCGGCAAAAGTTAAATTCAGTTTATTTTTTCCGGATCACTAAATTTTCAGTTGACAGTACGTGATCCGCGTGGTATAGTTCCGCTTGTTCAATGAACTCATCTTCAATTCCGCCTCACGGCGAAATACGAGTTCGCACAAAAATCTGACGCACGGAGGCGTTTCATCATGGATAAGAGCAAAATCAAAAAGATCGTTCTGGCCTATTCGGGCGGCCTTGACACCTCGATCATCATCCCCTGGCTGAAGGAGAACTACAACAACCCCGAGATCATCGCCGTTTCCGGCAACGTCGGCCAGGCCGACGAGCTTGAAGGCCTTGAGGAAAAGGCGCTCAAGACCGGCGCCAGCAAGCTGATCGTTGCCGACCTCGTCGATGAGATGATGGACGAGATCGTCATCCCGGCGCTGAAGATGGACGCCAAGTACGAGACCTACCTGCTCGGCACCGCGTTCGCCCGTCCCATCATCGCCAAGAAGCTCTGCGAAGTCGCCAAGGCCGAAGGCGCCGACGCCATCGCGCACGGCGCGACCGGCAAGGGCAACGACCAGGTGCGTTTCGAACTGGCCATCAAGCGCTTCATGCCCAACATCCCGAGCATCGCCCCCTGGCGCGAGTGGGACATCAAGTCGCGCGACGAGGAGATCGACTACGCCGAGGCGCACAAGATCCCGCTGAAGATCTCGCGCGAGACGAACTACTCCAAGGACAAGAACATCTGGCACCTCAGCCACGAAGGCCTCGACCTCGAAGACCCCGCCAACGAACCGAACCTCGACAAGCCCGGCTTCCTCGAGATGGGCGTTTCGCCCTACGCGGCCCCCGACAAGCCCGAGTATGTGAGCATTGACTTTGAGGCCGGCGCACCCGTCGGTCTGAACGGCGTGAAGATGAAGCCCGCGGACATCGTCTGGAAGCTGAACGAGATCGGCGGACGCAACGGCGTCGGCATCATCGACATCGTCGAGAACCGCCTCGTCGGCATGAAGGACCGCGGCGTCTACGAGACGCCCGGCGGCACGATCCTCTACTTCGCCCACGCCCAGCTCGAGATGATCACGATGGACAAGGACACGCTGCACCTCAAGCAGAAGCTGGCCGTCGACTTCGCCGACCTGATCTACAACGGCAAGTGGTACACCCCGCTCCAGGAAGCCCTCTGTGCGTTCGCCAACGAAGCCAACAAGTACGTCACCGGCACCGTCAAGCTGAAGCTGTACAAGGGCAATATCATCCCCGCCGGCACCACCTCGCCCTGCACCCTCTACTCCGAGAACC
>JAEEUD010000200.1 GCA_016286835.1 Pyramidobacter sp.
GTCACGCCCATGATCACGTCGCCGACGTTAAGCAGCAGAAGAAAACCGCCAAGCCAGACGCTGATGCTGGCAAGCATCCGGCTCAGCCGGCCGCATAAATCCATGCCGGAGCGGTCCTTACTTCGCGGTCTTTTCGTTGGCCGCCTTCGCGTCGCGCAGAGCGCTTTCAAGCCACTCGGGGGCCACCTTCGTCTTCAGCCACTCGATGTAGGCCGGCTGGCCGATCGTGCGGAAGCTGTCCATCTCCGCGGGCGTGGGAGCGTACACCTTCATGCCCATCTCGCGGCACTTCTCCACCTGCTGAGAATCCTCCGCCTCGATGCGCGTGCGGGTGAGCGCGTTGGCTTCTTTCGCCGCCTGAAGGATGACCTTCTGATCGTCGGCCGAGAAGCTGTCAAACAGATCGCCGTTCATGACCAGGAACTGGTCGGAGTACTGGATGTTCGCCAGCGTCATATACTTCTGCACCTCGGGCAGACTGCCGAGCAGCACGTAGAACGCGGGGTTCATCTGGCCGTCGACGACGCCCGTCTTCAGCGCCATGTAGAGTTCGCTCCAGGGGATAGGCGTGCCGCTTGCGCCAAACGCCTTGAAGATGGCCACCTGCCCCTCATCCATGCCGCGGAACTTGAGGCCGGGGAAGTCGGCCGGGCTGTGGATCTCACGCTTGGAATTCGTGAATGCGAGGAAACCGCCCTCCTCCACCGCCTCGATGAGCACGCAGCCCGTGCGCTCGCGGAACAGTTTTTTCAGATCGGCCCAGTACAGGCTGTTGTCGAAGAACTCGTGAGCCGCCTCGTAGCTGTTGAACATGAACGGCACGGACGAGGGATACAGCTCCGGCAAGACCGTGCCCATCGCGGCGAACGACGCCACGTCGGCCACAGGCTGATTGAGTCCTTCCTTCATCATCAGCTCCATGCGCTGCTCTTCCGTGCCCAGCTGCTCGTCAGGATACAGCTCGAACGTGATGCGGCCTTCGGTGCGCTCGGTAACGCGCTTGGTAAATTCGCTGACAAAATAATGCACGATGTTGTTCTCAAGGTTCGCCGGACCGATATGCGACATCTTCACCACGGTCGCCGCACAGCCTGTGCTCACAAGCAGCAGCACAGCCGCAAATGCGCCGAACAGACAGCTCTTTTTCATAGAAAGATCCTCCCCAACAGAAAATGATAAACTCGCGTTATTGTACCCTATGCCGGCGCAAAATGACAGTTCTCTTTTTGAAAAATACGAGGATGAAGCGATAAAAGACAAAACAAGACGCGCCTCCGAAAAGATAGGATCCATCCGGAGGCGCGTCTCAGGAGAGCTATTACAAAAACTTTACCGTCGCTTCAAGCGGCTTGCATTTTTCGTGATTTGGGGACGGTGCGGCGTCGGGCGCGGGATAACCGAGAGGCAGAAGCAGCACGGCCTTTTCGTTTTCGGGCAGGCCGAAGGCTTTTTCCGCTGCCGAGTTCGGGAAGTAGTTGACCCAGCACGTGCCCAGTCCAAGGTCGGCCGCTTCGAGCATGGCATGGGTCGCGACGATCGAAGCATCTTCCACGCCCGAGTGGATGCCGCTTTCAAGCGGATTCTGCCATTCCTCGTCTGCATCGTACGCAAACAGCAGCACGACGGGCGCGCCGAAACGGCAGGGCGTCAGATCGTCGACCTTTTTCAGCGCCTCTTCGCTTTGCAGCACATAAATGCGCTGCGGCTGAATGTTTTTCGCCGTCGGGGCGATATTGGCCGCTTCCAGCACAGCTGTCAGTTTCTCAGACTCGACAGGTTTGTCGGCGAATTTACGTACGGAATAGCGCGCCTGTGCCAATTCCATAAAAGTCATGTGTATCGTCTCCTTCTAAAATATGATAAAGTCTTTACAGATATTCCTTTGCCCATGCGGCAAGCTCCGCAGCTGAAGCGCCCGCGCTCCACTTTTTGCCTGCGCTCACACGGGCACCCTTTGCCAGGGTTCCCATGTTCTTTCCCGCGTCGCCGATGCCGCTGCCGCCGCTGGTGGCAAACGGCACGACCGTCTTGCCGGAGAAGTCGTGAGCTTCCATGTACGTGTCGATGATACTCGGCTCACGGTACCACCATACGGGGAAACCGACGAAGACCACATCGTACCCTTCGGGCGACGGCGATGAGGCGATCGCCGGGCGGCAGGCACGGTCGTTCATTTCCACGCTGCTGCGGCTCTTTTTGTTCGTCCAGTCGAGATCAGCCGACGTGTACGGCTTTTCCGGCACGATCTCGCCCACGTCGGCGCCGACGGACTCGGCCAGACGCTTTGCCAGCTTTGCGGTGACGCCGCTGGCACTGAAATACGCAACAAGAACTTTGCTCATGATAAATTCCTCCCTAAAAAGAGAAATACCGATTTGTTTGATATTGTACACCTTCGAGCGCACTTTAAGGCAAGACGCACGCTTCCGCAAATCGCCGCTTGACTTGGAGCACGCTCAAACCTTTATAATCGCCACAGAAAGGAGCGGAAAGGATATGAACATCAAGGAGGCTTCGGCGCGAACGGGGCTGTCGGCCGACACGCTGCGCTATTATGAAAAGGAAGGACTGATCCCGCCCGTGCGGCGCGACGCATCCGGCTATCGTGACTACGACGAGCACACGCTGAGCTGGATCGAGCTGATCCAGCTCTTCCGCGGCACGGGCATCCCCGTCTCACGCTTTGCCGAATATGTGAAGCTGGCTTTTTCCGACAGTGACACGAAAGAAGCGCGCCGTGCGATCCTTGCGGACATCCGCGACGATCTGAAAGAGCGCATCGCCCGCCTGCAAAGCTGCCTCGACGTGACCGAGTACAAGCTCGCCAATTATGACGACCTCTGCGACCCTGTCACGATGGAGCGCGTCGAAGCATGGAAACGGGCGGCGAAAGACGGCGCAGGAAACTCTCAATAGTTCATAAGGAAGGAGAACGGAAACATGAACGCATTACCCAGGATCGCGCTCGGCGCGTGGGCATGGGGCAACGACGGAACTTTCGGAAACGAATTCTCGCCAAAGACACTGCGCCCCATTTTTGAGACCGCAATGAAAAACGGCCTCAACCTCTGGGACACAGCCTACGCCTACGGTATGGGCACGTCGGAAAAGACGCTGGCAGGCTTTCTGAAGGGGCTGCCGCGTGATTCGTACCTTGTGTCCGACAAGTTCACGCCGCAGTGCGTCGACGCCGCCTCGCCGACAGCGATGAAGGACATGATCGAGATGCAGTTGAGCCTTATGGAACTCGACCGCTTCGATATCTACTGGATCCACAACGTCGTCGGCGCACCGCACTGGACGGAAGAACTGGCAAAATACTTTGAAGGCCGTTCCGACGTTCCGATGTTCGGCGTTTCGAACCACAACCTCGCTGAGATCGAACAGGCCGCCGCAATCCTGGAAGCCCACGGACTGAAACTTTCCGCCGTGCAGAACCATTACAGCCTCATCAACCGCTCGTCGGAAGAGTCGGGCATCCTCGACTACTGCGCGAAAAACGGCCTTTATTTCTTCGCTTACATGGTGCTCGAGCAGGGCGCACTTTCGGGGAAATACGACACCGCACACCCCATGCCGGAAGGTTCGGCCCGCGCGCAGGCGTACAACCCGATCCTCGACAAGCTGGAGGTCCTCAACGCAGAGCTGAAGAAACTGGCACAGAAATACGGCGTTGCGCCGGCACAGATCCCCGTCGCCTGGGCCATCGCCAAAGGTGCTCTGCCGATCATCGGCGTCACGAAGGAAAGCCACGTTCTCGACGCTCTCAAAGCAG
>JAEEUD010000201.1 GCA_016286835.1 Pyramidobacter sp.
AAGAACAGATGGCCGGCGACGATCCGCAGTACGACGGGCGCTACCGCCACTGCGGAGGCTTCGGCGGCATCCTCATCTCCGACGCGCCTTCGACGCCTGCCGCCAACGGCAAGACCGTGGCGGCCTATGCCGCGGAGCTCGGGCAGGATGAGTTCGAGGTCTTCTTCGACCTGATCCGGCGCGACGGCAACGGCGCCTACGCGATCTACTTCTCGATGTGCGACGACGATCTGTACTATATCGTTCAGGGGAAAAACGCGCTCGTCGGCAGCGACGGCGTGGCCACGAGCATGACCGGAAAGACCCACCCGCGCGGCTGGGGCGCGTTCACGCGGGCGATCCGCCTGTACTGGCGCGAGCAGCATCTGTTCACGTTCGAAGAAGTGATCCGCCGCATGACCTCGATGACGGCGGAACGCCTCGGCGTGAAGAACCGCGGCCGCATCGCCGACGGTTTCGTCGCCGATCTCACGCTCGTGGATCCCGAAACGGTCAGCGACCGCGCCACCTACGCTGATCCCACCGCGCTGAGCGACGGCATCGAGCGCGTGATCGTCGCCGGAAAGACGGTGTACGCGGACAAGAAGCTGACAGGCGTTTATCCGGGCAGGATCCTGCGCCGCGGGGAATGAGGCATTTAATCGAACTTTGACGAACCGTTAAAGAAATACGAGCGGGGCACCGTCGCCTTTTTGGACGACGGTGCCCCGCTTTTATCTGTCTTTCTGTTACTCTTCGCGTTTGTTTTTTGACTTTATTTCCTGCGCAGCACGAACGCCGAGAGCTTTTCCTCGATAACTTCCCAGAACAGCCACAGCGGCGCAGAGACGATCATCAGCGCCGTGAACAGTACTTTCACGCCCGGCGAGACGCCCGAGGTGAGCTGCGAACCGACGAGCGACAGCACGGCCATGCCGGGCGCGCGGCCCAGCAGGCAGACGAGCGACAGCGGCAGCAGTTTCAGCTTCGAGAGCCCGGCGATGAAGCATACGGCGTCGTCGGGCAGCGCCGGCAGCAGGAAGATCATGAAGAACGTGGCGTAGCCGCCCTGTTCGACCAGCGAGTCGAAGCGGTCCATCACGGAGCCCGGCACGAAGCGGCGCACGAACCGTTCGCCGAGGGCTCGCGCCAGCAGCATGGCGATCATGCTGCCGACCGCCAGTCCCAGCGTCGTCAGCGCCCAGCCCTTCCAGAAGCCGAAGACGAAACCGCCGGCCAGCGCCACCGCCTGCCCGGGGATGGGTGCGAAGACGACCTGCGCCACCTGCGCACCGACGAAGAACCAGGGCGACGCCGAACCCGCGCGCAGCAGCCAGTCGCGGACCGAAGCCGGATCGCGAAACAGCGCGGAGATCCACGCGCGCCACTCCGTTGCCGTGCTGTGCGGCAAAAGGCGCACGACGATCCCGTTCAGCGCGAACATCACGGCGGCGATGACGAACGCCGCGGCGACCACGGCCGCCAGCGAAAGAAACTTGCGCTTCAGCAGCGCGTAAAATTCGTTTCTGCTCATCCTCGTCTCCTCCTTTGCGCTCGTTTCGCGCGCCTATCCTACCGCGGCGGGCGCGAAACGTCAAATCGCCCGCGGGGCGCGGCCCGGAAAACGCTGAACTTTTATAACGGCCCCGAAAATGGTAGAATATCGGCAGAAAAATCATCCCGTTAAGGAGGAATCCGCTATGACCCTTTCCGAACTGTACGTCGGCTGCCGCACCTACCGCCGCTTTACGCAGGAACGCATCCCCGATGACGTGCTGCGCGCCTGTCTGGAAAACGCCCGCATCTCCAGTACCGGCGCGAACGCGCAGACGCTGCGCTTTATCTGCGTGCGCTCGCCGGAGATGACGGCGAAAATGCAGCCGCTCGTGAAATGGGCGGCCGCGCTGCCGCCTGAGATCGGCACGCCCAAGCCGGGCGAGCAGCCGACGGCATTCATCGTCATCGTCAAAAAGGCCGGCAGCGGCGCTTTCGCCGACGTGGACGTGGGCATCGCCGCCCATGCGATCGTCACCACGGCGTGGGAGAGCGGCGTCGGCAGCTGCATGATGGGCGCGATCAACCGCCCCGGCATCGCCGCGCTGCTCGGCGTGGACGAGGCCGACACCGTGCACCTGGCGATCGCGCTGGGATATCCCGCGCACAAGAGCACGATCGTCCCCGTGCCCGAGAGCGGCCTGCTCAAATACTACGTGGACGAGAAGCGCGACTACTACGTGCCGAAAAAGACATTCGACGAGCTGGTGAAGATCGTCTGATCGATCAAAAAAACTGCGTTGACCTTACAAAACCGTCCGAAGCCGAAACACCGCGCTTTGGACGGTTTTATCACGTTCAAACTCACGGTTTGCGCTCTTTTGAGCAGGATTAGGATATCAAGGAAAACGCAACTTCGCTGCTGACATATCAGTGTGAGCGTGGTAAAATGTTTTGGGTTGTTTTTGCGCGTTTGGCGTTGAAATCGCGAACGCGCGCCGATCATTTTCTGATGTTCCGGGGGGACTGACTCATGGGCGGATTTTTCGCGGCGGCGCTGAGGGAAGAATGCATTTTCGACCTGTTTTTCGGTACGGACTACCATTCGCATCTCGGGACGCATCGCGGGGGCATGGCGATCCTTGACGGCGGCGTGTTCCAGCGGGCCATACACAACATCCAGAACGCTCCGTTCAGGACCAAGTTCGAGGCTGACTTCGCCACGTTCCACGGAAACCGTGGCCTCGGGGTCATATCGGACACCGACCCGCAGCCGCTGATCGTGGCCTCGCGTCTCGGCACGTACGCCCTTGTGACGGTAGGTCTGATCGCCAACATCGACGCGCTGATGGCTGAGATGTATGCCGATCGGAGGATGCAGTTCCAGTTCTCCACTTCGTCGGGCGTCGTGAGCCCCACGGCCGTCGTCGCCGCGCTCATCGATTCCCAGGACAGCTTCGTTGAAGGCGTCAAGTTTGCCCAGGAGAAGATCGAGGGCAGCTGCTCGCTGATGATCTTGACGGCCGATGGACGGTTCTTCGCCGCGCGCGACCGCTTTGGCCGTACGCCGATCATCTTCGGGCGCAAGGAAGGCGCGCTGATGGCCACGCAGGAGACGTGCTGCTTTCCCAACCTGGGCTACGAGTATCTGCGCGATCTCGGACCGGGCGAGATGGTCGAGGCCACGCCCGAGGGCTTGACGACGCTGGTGGAGCCGGGTGCGGACATGGCCATCTGCTCGTTCCTGTGGGTCTATTACGGCTATCCGGCGTCCGCCTACGAGGGCCGCAACGTGGAAATGGCGCGCTATCGCTGCGGCGGCTACCTGGCGCGCCGGAATCCCGTGGAGGCGGATTCCGTGGGCGGCGTGCCCGACAGCGGCATCTCCCATGCGCTCGGCTATGCGCACGAGGCGGGTCTCAAGTATGCGCGTCCCTTCGTGAAGTACACGCCCACCTGGGCGCGGTCCTTCATGCCGTCCGACCAGCGCCAGCGCGACAAGGTGGCGGCGATGAAGCTCATCCCCATCCCCGGGCTGATCAAGGACAAGCGCCTCATCTTCTGCGACGATTCGATCGTGCGCGGCACGCAGCTGGGCAAGCAGGCCCGCCGCCTCTATGCCGACGGCGCGAAGGAGACGCACATGCGCATCGCCTGTCCGCCGCTGCTCTACCCCTGCAAGTTCATCAACTTCTCGCGGTCGAAGTCCGTGTACGACCTCATCACGCGGCGCTTCATCCGCGCGCAGGAG
>JAEEUD010000202.1 GCA_016286835.1 Pyramidobacter sp.
GTCGTCTGTATTTAGGCATTATGCTGAAAACGAATTTTGTTTTCAGAAATTTTCAGCACCATGAGCCTTGGCTCAAATCGTCAAAGGGGGATTTTCATTCATGGCAAAAATCGTTGAGATCCGCTGGCACGGCCGCGGCGGTCAGGGCGCGAAGACGGCTTCGCTCCTGCTTGCCGATGCCGCGTTCAACACGGGCAAGTACGTTCAGGGCTTCCCCGAGTACGGCCCGGAGCGCATGGGCGCGCCGATCACGGCCTACAACCGTATCAGCGAGGAACGCAGCACGGTCCATTCCAACATTTACTTCCCTGATTTCGTCGTCGTCGTCGATGAGACGCTGCTTCGCGCTGTCGATGTGACGGCCGGTCTGAAAAAAGAGGGCGCGATCGTCATCAACTCCGGCAAGTCGCCCGCCGAGCTTCGTCCGCTGCTGAAGGGCTACGAGGGCCGCGTCTGCACGATCGACGCCTCGAAGATCAGCGTCGAAGAACTGGGACGCAACTTCCCCAACACGCCCATGCTCGGCGCGATCGTCAAGGTGAGCGGCGTGGTGGACGCGGATGCGTTCGTCAAGGACATGGAGGCGTCGTTCCACCACAAGTTCGCTTCCAAGCCGCAGGTCATCGAGGGCAACATGCGCGCCCTGAAACGTTCGATGGAGGAGGTGCAGATCGGATGAGCCATCTTGCCAAGGATATGACTCCGCAGGTCACCTGGCGCGACATCACGCCCGGCTGCAATATTTACGAGGGCGGCACGTCCGTGACCGTCGAGACCGGTGACTGGCGTACCGAGCGCCCCGTGATCGATTTCGCCAAGTGCAAGCAGTGCCTGCTCTGCGTCCCCGTCTGCCCGGACATGTCGATCCCCGTCAAGGACGGCAAGCGCGGCGACTTCAATTACTTCTTCTGCAAGGGCTGCGGCGTGTGCTCCAACGTCTGCCCGTTCGGCGCGATCACCATGGTTCCTGAGGAAAAGTAAGGAGGGGAGACTGCCATGTCGATCAGAGAAAGACTTTCCGGCAATGAAGCCATTGCCTACGCGATGAAGCAGATCAACCCCGACGTGATGGGCGCGTTCCCGATCACGCCCTCCACCGAGATCCCGCAGTACTTCTCGGTATACGTCGACAACGGCCAGGTGGATACCGAGTTCATCCCCGTCGAGTCGGAACACTCCGCCATGTCCACGTGCATCGGCGCCGAGGCGGCCGGATGCCGCGCCATCAGCGCCACGTCGTCGTGCGGCCTCTGCTACATGACCGAGATGCTTTACATCGCCGCCAGCGACCGCCTGCCCATCACTCTGGCCGTCAGCTGCCGAGCGCTTTCCGGCCCCATCAACATCAACAACGACCATTCCGACGCGATGGGCGTGCGCGACACGGGCTGGATCATGCTGTTCGCCGAGACGAACCAGGAAGCCTACGACAACTATCTCCAGGCGATGCGCATCGGCGAAGCCGTTTCGCTGCCCGTGATGATCTGCCAGGACGGCTTCATCACCAGCCACGCGATCGAGAACATCGAACTGGTCGAGGACGACAAGGTGAAGGCGTTCGTCGGCGAGTACAAGCCCGCGCACTACCTGCTCAACAAGGACGAGCCGATGGCTGTCGGCGCCTACGCCACGCCCGTGTATTACATGGAAGCCAAGCGTCAGCAGGCGCAGGCGATGATGGATGCCAAGGACGTGATCCGCAAGGTCGGCGCCGAGTTCGGCCAGATGACCGGCCGCAGCTACGGCTTGATCGAGAAGTTCATGATGGACGACGCCGAGGAGGCGATCGTGATCATCGGCTCGTCGGCCGGCACGGCCAAGGAAGCCGTGAAAGAACTGCGAGCTCAGGGCAAGAAGGTCGGCCTGATCAAGGTGCGTGCCTTCCGTCCGTTCCCCAGCGAGGATATCTGCGACGCGCTGAAAAACGTGAAGGCTTTCGCCGTCATGGACAAGGATGACAGCTTCAACGGCCATTGCGGCCCGATGTACGCCGAAGTCGCCTCGTCGATGTTTGCCGCGGGCGTGTGCGGCCCCAAGGGCATCAGTTACATCTACGGCCTCGGCGGACGCGACGTGCGCGTCGAAAGCATTCAGAAAGTCTTCGCCGAGCTGGAGCAGATCGCCGCAACGGGTAAGACCGGCGAGACCTACCGCTATCTGGAAGTCCGCGAATAAGGGAGTGACCGAAAAATGGCATACAACCTGAGAGAAAATCTTGAAAAGGGTGAACGCCTCTGCGGCGGTCACAGAATGTGCGCCGGCTGCGGCTCGCCTGTGGCGGTGCGCAGCGTTCTGCGCGCGCTGAACCCCGAGGACCATGCTGTCGTCTGCTCGGCGACGAGCTGCCTTGAAGTTTCCACGTTCATGTATCCCTATACGGCGTGGAAGGACAGCTTCATCCACAACGCCTTTGAGAACGCCGGCGCGACGATGTCCGGCGTCGAGACCGCCTATCGCGCCATGAAGAAGCGCGGCAAGATCGACGGCACGTGGAAGTTCATCGCCTTCGGCGGCGACGGCGGCACCTATGACATCGGCTTCCAGTCGCTCTCCGGCGCGATGGAGCGCGGCCACGATATGGTCTACGTCTGCTACGACAACGAAGCCTACATGAACACGGGCATCCAGCGCTCGTCGTCCACGCCGCATTTTGCCGACACGACGACGACGCCCGCGGGCTCCGTGATCCCCGGCAAGATCCAGCAGAAGAAGAACCTGACGCGCATCATGGTGGCGCACAACATCCCCTACGTCGCGCAGACCACGTTCTACGGCAACTTCAAGGACATCGAGGAGAAGGCGCACAAGGCCATCTACACGCCCGGTCCTGCCTTCCTCAACGTCATGGCCCCGTGCCCCCGCGGCTGGCGCTATCCCAGCGAGAAGCTGATGGAAGTCACCAAGGCCGCCGTCGAGACCTGCCTGTGGCCGCTCTACGAAGTGGTCGACGGCAAGTACAGCCTGACCTACGAGCCCAAGAAAAAGTGGCCCATCGAAGAGTACCTCAAGCTGCAGGGACGCTTCAGTCACATGTTCAAGCCCGGCAACGAGTGGATGATCGAGCAGGTGCAGAAGGAGATCGACCGTAACTGGAACGAGCTCCTCGAACTGTGCAGCCTCGGCGCCGTCGCGGCCCGCTAAATCAAAGCAACGAAATCACCCCGAAAGCACTGTTGCTTTTTGCCTTTCGGGGTGATGTTTTTCCTGAAAAACGGGTATAATAAGTCCGATGGGTCACGGTACCCGAACAATTTTCTCAAATCAGGAGGCACGATCATGAAGAAGTATTTCAAACTGCTTGCCGTCTGCGCACTCGTCGCGCTTGCCGCTGCGCCCGCTTCGGCCTATCGGGACAGAAAACTTGCCCTCAGCGGCCCCGTCATGAAAAAACTGAGCACTTTCCTGAGCAACTTCACCGAGCTCAGCTATTACAACTTCGACACCTTCGAGTCCGGCGAGGGCGAAGTTCTTCACCTTGGCGCGCCCGAAAACGTCGGTGAACTGATCCACTTCGGCATCTGGCACAATTACGTCAACAACTTCAAAAGCCGCATCAAGATGACGCCGAACGGCAAATACGGCGCGGCGATCGATGCCAAATTCGTGGCCGAATCTGTTGATCGCTACTTCGGCCTGCCCCTGCGTCACCAGAACGTGAAGGACGCCGATTTTTACTTTGACGGCCGCAAT
>JAEEUD010000203.1 GCA_016286835.1 Pyramidobacter sp.
TGTGCGCTCGTCCCAGCTCATCGCGTTGCGCCCGTTGACCTGCGCCAGGCCGGTGATGCCGGGACGAACGGAATGGCGCCGCGCCTCGTTCTCGTCAAACAGCGGCAGGAATCCGACCAGCAGCGGGCGCGGGCCGACAAGGCTCATGTCGCCCCTGAGCACGTTCCACAGCTCGGGCAGCTCGTCGAGGCTTGACGAGCGCAACTTTTTGCCGAACGGCGTGAGGCGCTCTTCGTCCGGCAGCGGCCGGCCGTTTTTGTCCAGGGCGTCCTTCATCGTGCGGAACTTGTAATTGAGGAACGGCTTTTCGCCGAGTCCGGGCCGGCGCTGGGCGAAGATGACGGGCGAGCCGAGATTCTTTTTCACCTTATGGGCGACAAGCAGCATCAGCGGCGAAAACACCAGCAGCGCGCAGCATGAGCCGACGATGTCGAGCAAACGCTTGAGAGGCAGATAGCTTTTTCCGCTCAGTAAAAACATGGTCGCATCCTCCGAAAGTATGTTCGGCACTATTTTAACTTTGAAACGCCGTGCGCGCAAGCGAAAGAAAATAACGCCGCCTGAAAAGCCGTTTTCAGCGTAAACACTGAAACGGCCTTTTCGGGCGGCGTTATCTGTTTAAAACGAAAACTACTTCGCCAGCTCCTTGACCACTTCGAGCAGTTTGTCGAAGTTGATCGAGTTGGTGGCCTCGGGGACGATCTCGATGTAACGGATCACGTCGTCGCGGTCGACGACGAACACGGCGCGGGCCAGCAGGCGCAGCTCCTTGATGAGCACGCCGTAGGCGGTGCCGAACGAGGCCTCGCGGTGGTCGGAAAGCGTGTCCACCTTGTCGAAGCCCTTGGCGGCGCAGTAGCGGCTGAGCGCGAAGGGCAGGTCCATGCTGAAGTTGAGCACGTACACGTCGCCGAGCTCGGCGGCGTCCTCGTTGAACCAGGTAGCCTGGAGGTCGCAGACGGGCGTGTCGAGCGACGGTGCGACGGAGAACACCTTGATCTTGCCTTCGTAATCCTTCAGCGTCTTCGGAGCCATCGTCTTATCGACGACGCGGAAATCGGGAGCCTTATCGCCGACTTTCAGCGCGGGGCCGATGAGCGTGAGGGGATTGCCCTTCATCGTGATGGCGTTTTTTCTTTCTTCCATAGGAACATTCCTCCTTGATAAAGTTTCAGAGGCGCGTCGTGCGCGTTCTTCTTTTATTTTAGCGAAAGAGCGGGAAAGTGCAAGCGGCTTTTGCGGATTCCGGTCCTTGGCCGGTACTGACAGCCCCGGCAGCATCGTCAGCGTCACGATGCCGGGAACGCGTCCTCCGGACGACACGTCGGGACGCTCAAAGCCGGGATGCAGCGTCGTGATCGCCGTGCGGCCGACAAGCACGCGCCCCGTCAGGTCAGGATCGTCGTCGCGCTTCAGGCCGACGCCCCAGAAATTGTGGAACATCAGCGGCTCGCCGCTTTCATCATAGCCGAGATACAGACCGATATGTCCCTTCATGCCGATCATCGAGGCGAATGGCACTCCGTGATCGCGGATGGCCACCAGCTTTTCCTCGTCGCTCAAACCTTCCAGCTCGACGAAATCGCCGCTTTTGCGCGCCTGCGGGCCAGAGTTGCGCGGGAGCCACAGTCCGAACGGCGCCAGCAGGTCGCGCATCGTCGCCGAACAGTCGCGCGCATCGATCAGACCGCCCCAGCCGTAGGGAGTTCCCATCAGCCTGTCGGCGATCTGAGCGAGGTTGCGGGCCGTCAGCCCGATCGGCAGAGGCGCGGCCGCTTCGTCGGGAACGCCTGCTTTTGCCAGCGAGGCCGTTCCGTTTCCGTTGCGTACCGGCACGAGCAGGCCGTCGTCGGCGCGCGGAAAATACGCTCCCATCCTGCCCAGCGTGAGCGTGCGCCCCGTGTCATCACGAAGCGGCACGGCGTCGACCGTGATCGAAACGAGCGGAGAAGCGCGAAATGCCCGGATCGTTTCATCATCGATCATGGCGATATCCTGAGCTCTTACCCAGCCGGCCGCGTAATTGCATACACAGAAATACCACATGCCGTCAAGGCTCGGATGCAGCACGCGCAGCGGCGTCCCGTGCCAGACGGCGGTGTCCTGCGAATAGTCGAACGGCCAGCCTTCGCCGGCGCGGTCCGGACTGGCAAAAAGCGGCTCGTTCGAAGGCAGACGGCGCATCGAAGTGTTGGCGGTCGCGACGGCTTTCAGCGACAGCGAAGGGAAGCGTTCCAGATCCTCAGCGTCGCGGAACGCCTGCATCCGCTCGGGCGTGACCGGCCGCAGATCTCCGCCCCATAAGCGCTCTTTTGTCAGATCCCAGGAAAAAAACGTCTCAACAAGATCTTTGGGCCATTCTTCGTCCCATGGCGAAAAGAACTTTCTCACACATTCCTCCGTCTGACGTTTCTGCTCTTCCTCGCTCATCAGGCGCTGTGAGGCGTCCGCGCCCAGATACGCGCTTGCCGACTGCGGCAGATCCTCAAGATCGGCAATGCTGCCGGTGCGGTCATAAACGACATACGGGGCACCGATGGCGGCGTGCGAAAACATAAACGCGGCTGCTAAAAGCAGAACGGAAGGGGAAAAAAAGCGCATGGTGGGACCTCCTTGAAAAACGGCTGAGAACGCCGTCGGACTGGAAAGCATTATACACGAAGATGCGTGTACGGCGCAGGGGAATAATCGCGGTCGGGACGAAAATGACGACACAAAAAAGCCGCGGCGAGGCTTTGGGCCCGCGCCGCTGCTTTTCGATCACATATATTTCGCTGTAAAAAGACTGCCTTTACAGGACCGCGCTCAGGATCAGGAGCTCGATAAAGCCGACGCCCCACGCGATGGTGGACGAGAACGACCAGTTGCGGATCTGTTCCTTCGTGTCCTTCATGCCCATCAGGTTGTTGACGACCCAGTAGTAGCTGTCGTTGAAGTAGCTGAAGAACAGCGAGCCGATGCACGCCGCGAAGGCGCCGAGCATCATATTGCCGCCGGCGGCCTGGACGATGGGCGCGCAGATACCGGCTGCGGTGACCATGGCCACGGTGCCGGAACCCTGGATGAAGCGCACGATCGTGGAGATGATGAACGGCAGGATGATGATCGGGATAGCGGTCTTGGAAAGCAGCTGCGCCACATAGTTGCCGGTACCGCTGTCCTTGAGGATCTGGCCCAGAGCGCCGCCGCCGCCGGTCACGAGCATGATGAGGCCGGCCGCCTTGATGCCCTTGTCCATTTCCGACAGAGCGGTGGAGCGGTCAAGATTGCGGCCCAGGACAAAGATGGCCAGCAGCAGACCGATGCCCACGGCGATGATCGGGGAGCCGAGGAAGCCGATGACGGCCTTGGCCTCGCCGGTCACGCCCAGCGCGTTGCTGATGTTGCTCAGAAGGATGAGGATGATGGGAGCGACCAGAGGCAGGAAGCTCTCAAACGCGGAAGGCAGCTCGCGGGAAGGAACGAGCACGTCGTCGCTGACGATCTCTCTGATCTCGGCGGGGCGCTCCCAGCCTTCTTCGTTGTCGGCAGGAAGCTGATAGAGACGCTTGCCCAGCCACTGGCTGTACAGCGTCGAAGCGATGGTCATCGGCAGGGCGATGATGATGCCCCAGAGGATGAACTGACCCACGTCAACGCCGAAAGTGCCGGCCACGCCGAGCGGTCCGGGCGTAGGAGGAACCA
>JAEEUD010000204.1 GCA_016286835.1 Pyramidobacter sp.
CGGCCGCCGCGATGACCGCGGCGCTTTTTCTTCTTCGCGCCGTCGTCTTTCTTTTCGACCTTCGGCGCGGGAGCGACGGCTTTCAGGGCCTTTTTATGACGCGCGCCGCCGCGGCGATGACGCTTTTCCAGCCGCACGCGGTCGCTGGGGACGAGGCGCACTTCCGCCTCGGGCAGATCGACGGCGGTGTTGTCCATCTCGAGGATGCGGTCTTCAAAGCCGAAGACGGTGGGATCGATCTCCTCGATGGCCTCCTCGACCTTGTCCATGCGGGCGAACTTGTACTCGTCGGGAAGTGAGTTGTTGTAGCGCTTGACGCGCAGCAGGGCCTGCAGAAAGTTCTTCTCGTACTTCTGGAACAGCTCGGCAGCAATGAGGCCATCCGGATGGACGTAGCCCTCGCCACTCTGCGCGCCGTGAAAGAACAGGTCGGCCATCTCAAGGTTCTGTTCGATCTCCATCTCGCCGTACCACACGTCAGCGAGGATGGCTTTGAACGCGTCTTTCTGGCCGGGCGCAAGCAGTTCGAGACTGTGGTCGATCTGCCTGACGGCCTCGCGGATTTCTTCGAGCACGGTCTTATAGCGCAGCTGCGGCAGTGAAAAATCGGCGACGATCTCCGCTTCGTTCTCGATCGTGCTGTGCTTTTTGAGGATCGCGCCGAAATCGGGATTGAGCTGGATGCTGGCCGCGTCGTCGGGCATCTTTTCGATGGCCTTGAACATGCTGCCGATGTCCACGCCGCGCGACTCGACAGGGCTGTCTTCGAGCCACGTGACGAAGCCTTCGTCAAACAGGCCCTTGCGTCCGGCGCGGCCGGCCATCTGGCTGAAACTGGTCTTGCTGATCGGACGCCGGTCGAAATATTTGACGGTCTGCGCGAAGACGACGGTCTCTGCGGGCAGGTTGACGCCGAGGGCAAGCGCGTCGGTGCCGACGACCACGTCGATGATGCGCTCGCGGTAGGCCCGCTCGACGAGCAGTTTTTCCTTGGGCAGGAGGCGGCCGTAGTAGACGCCGACGCCTTTGAACAGATGCTTCTGGATGGTCTTGACTTCGAGGATCCAGGCGAGGTCGCGCAGACGGGCCTTGCGGTTCTGGTCGATGTCCAGGCGCTGCGCGGCGATGAGGTCGGCGACCTCGTGCACGCCCTTCTGCGAGAACGCGAAGACGAGCGCGTCGTGGATCTCGCGCGCGTTCTGGGCGTGTTTCAGGTAGGTCAGCTTCGTCGTGCGCTCCCTGAGCGTGAACAGCTCGAACGGCCTCTGCATGACGCGCTCAAGGTAATCCCGGATCTCGCCGGGCGTGCCGAGCGTGGCCGACATGACGAGGATGGGCGCGCACGGATGGGTCTTGCGCAGGCCGTCGATGTAGGCGCGGCTCCGCTCGTTCTCGCTGAAGATGTAGTGGAACTCGTCGATGATCAGGCGGATGCCGTCCATGCCCGCGTATTTGAGGTTGTAGATCTCCTGCGTGCAGCAGATGACGGGAGCGCCGGCATTCTTCTTGAAGTCGCCTGTCTCGATGCCCACGTCGAAGCCCATCTTCAGCAGGTCCATGGAACGTTCGTTGCTGAGGGCCTTGATCGGCGCGGTGAAGATCACCTTGTCGCAGCCGCTCCTGTCGGTCAGCGGGCGTCCGGTCTCGTCCACAAGGCCGGCCCACAGGTAGGCCACCCAGGTCTTGCCCGCGCCGGTCGGGGCGGACAGCACGGCCGAGAGCGGCGCGCCCGTGTCATCGGTCAGCGCCCGCCAGGCTTCGAGCTGCCAAGGGTAAAAGGGGTAGATGTTCTGTTGCGTGTCGTCCATACGTTTCAACTCCTAAATCCAAAGCCGACACAAAGACACGAAGGCACAAAGCAAAACTCTTTGATAAAAGCGAAAAGGCATGAGAAATGTTCCTCATGAAACATCCGTTTTTCTTCAAATCGTTTTTCCTTTGCGTCTTTGTGTCTGCCTTGAATTTACTATGACTTAGTACGACTTCGAGAAGATCGCCAGATGCGCGCCTTCCTTGCCGGTGTAGACGCACTTGCCGGTGCGGTCCTTTTCGGCCAGAGGATAGCAGCGCACGGTGGCCTGCGTTTCTTCCTTGATCTTCTTTTCGTCCTCGATGCTTCCGGCGAAGAAGCACTTCACCCAGCCGCCCTTGGCGAGCTGGGCCTTGAGCGCCTCGTAGCTGTCGACTTCATAGGTGTTGGCGTCGCGGAAGGCGCAGGCCTTTTCGTAGAGCGACTTCTGGATGTCGTCGAGGATCGCGGGCACTTTTTCGGACAGCTCGCTCCACTTGATGTCTTCCTTCGCGCCCGTGTCGCGGCGCACGCTGCGCACGGCTTCGTTGGCAGCGTCCTTCTCGCCCAGCTCGAGGCGGAGCGGCACGCCCTTCTGCAGATGCCAGAAGAAACGGTCGGCGGGACGCATGTGGTTCTGCTCGTCGACTTTCACGGTCAGCGGTCCGAGGACCTTGCACAGCTCGTCGGCCAGCTCGTGCGCCTTGGCCGCCATCTCGGCGAATTTGGCGTCGTCCTTGGAGATGGGGACGATGACTACCTTCGTCGGGGCGATGCGCGGCGGCAGGATCAGGCCGTCGTCGTCAGAGTGCGTCATGATGACCGCGCCGATCATGCGCGTCGAAACGCCCCAGCTGGTCGTCCAGGCGAACTGCTGCTCACCGTTGGCGTCCTGGAACTGGATCTCGAACGCCTTGGCGAAGTTCTGGCCGAGGAAGTGGCTCGTGCCGGCCTGGAGCGCCTTGGTGTCGCTCACCATCGTTTCGCAGGTGTACGTGTCGATCGCGCCGGGGAAGCGCTCGCCGGCTGATTTGACGCCTTCGACGACGGGCAGGGCGAGGTCTTCCTTCATGATCTTGGCGTAGACGCCGAGCATCTTCTTCGTCTCAGCCTCGGCCTCGTCGCGCGTGGCATGGGCCGTGTGGCCTTCCTGCCAGAGGAACTCCGACGTGCGCAGGAACAGACGCGGACGCTTCTCCCAGCGCATGACGTTGCACCACTGGTTGATCAGCAGCGGCAGATCGCGCCACGACTGCACCCATTTGGAGAACATGGAGCCGATCACGGTCTCCGACGTGGGACGGACGACGAAGGGCTCTTCCAGCTTCTCGCCGCCGGCGTGCGTCACGACCGCGCACTCGGGTGCGAAGCCCTCGACGTGCTCGGCTTCCTTTTGGAGGAACGACGAGGGGATCAGCAGCGGGAAATAGGCGTTGACGTGTCCCGTCTCCTTGAAGGCCTTGTCGAACTTGGCCTGGATGATCTCCCATACCGAGTAGCCTGTGGGACGGATGACCATGCAGCCGCGCACAGGCGCGTAATCGGCCAGTTCGGCCACCTTGATGATGTCGAGATACCACTGCGAATAATCCTGCGAACGGGGGGTGATGTTGCGTGCCATTGTCTATGATTGCCTCCTGCAAAATGATGATATTCAAATGACCATGCCGTTCAGGCGGTTGATTCCACGAAATTTAATAGAGATGGAACAGGTCCCAGTCGGGTACGCCGATGGAGATGCCGAATTTCCACTCCTTACGGTTCGTGTAAATGGCGTAGACCTTGCCGTCGATCAGCTTCCGCGGCGCGTTCAGCGCCAGGCCGACTTCCCACGGCTCGGCGGTCTTCGTGCCGCTGTCGTCCCAGG
>JAEEUD010000205.1 GCA_016286835.1 Pyramidobacter sp.
CGTGTGAGATCTACAGCGATGTTGCCGGCGTGTTCGCGTGCGACCCGCGCATCGTGCCCAACGCCAAAAAACTTGAATACATCACCTATGAAGAGATGCTCGAGCTGGCCTCGTCCGGCGCGAAAGTGCTTCATTCCCGCGGCGTGGAGATCGCCGACAAACAGGAAGTGGAACTGTACTGCGGCTCCACCTTCTCCGATGAAAGAGGGACGAAAATCGTGAAGAAACTGCCCGAATGGCTCGAACAGCCCGTCGTCACCGGCGTGGCCCTGGCCGAGCAGATCAAAGTCAACCTGCGCGGCCTGCCCGAGGACGTGACGCTCTACACGCGCGTGTTCAACGAGCTGGCGACGCGGGGCATCAACCTCGACATGATCTCCATCGTGTCGGAAAACGGTACGGCCGCCATCACGTTCTCCGTCGTCAGCGGCGACATGGAGAACCTGCGCCCCGCGCTTACGGCCGCCCTGCCCGGCGTGAACTGGACGGTCAGCGTCGACGACAGCGTCAGCAAAGTCTCCGCCATCGGCGTGGGGATGCAGTCGGCCTCCGGCGTCGCCGGACGGTTCTTCGGCGCGCTCGCCGCGCGCGGCATCGCCGTGCTGGGCACGACCACGTCGGAGATCAAGATCGCCGTGCTCGTACCGAGAACGCAGGGACACGCCGCCGTCGACGCGCTGATGACCGAGTTCGGCCTCAAGGACGAGTAAAGATTTAAGGAAACGCTGATAAATTCATCCGCGCCCTGCCGGGGCTTTCGCCGCCTGGCATCGTCGAAGCTCTTCAACATAGCCCCGCTATGCTTCTTCGCTTCTCCTCGCCAGACGACGAAATCCCTCGAGAGGGCATCGGACTCATTTAATCAGTGTCTCCTTAAATTCAAAACTGACACGAAGACGCTAAGACACAAAGACACGAAGGAAATCCGGAAAAGAACAGGATCACAGACGAACGATTGTTTCATGTGAAACTTACGGGTTCGTCTGCGATCGCTTTGTCTTTTACTGATTTTCTTTGCGTCTTCGTGCCTTTGTGTCTTTGCGTTTGGTTTGAATTTGCTTTTTGAACAAAGGAGAGCCATCATGTACAAAAAAGCACAGACGCTTTTGCCGTGGCTGACAGATATTTACCGTTCGCTGCACCGCATCCCGGAAGTCGGCCGCGAGCTGCCCGAGACGGTCGCGTTCGTGAAAGCCCGTCTTGACGAGCTCGGCATATCGTACCGCGACTGCGCCGGCGGCATCCTGGCCGAACTGCCTGCGCCGGAAGGCAAACCGCTCCTGGCCCTGCGCGCCGACATGGACGCGCTGCCCGTCGACGAAGAGACCGGTCTGCCCTGGTCGAGCACGCACAAGGGCGCGATGCACGCCTGCGGACACGACGCACACACGACCTGCGCCCTCGGCGCCCTGAAGCTGCTGAAGGGCGAAGAAAACCGCGCGGCCGGACTGCGCGTGCTCTTCCAGCCCGACGAGGAGGGCGACGGCGGCGCCGCGCCGATGATCGCCGACGGCGCGCTTGAAGGCGTGACCGCCGCGTTGGGGCTGCACGTCTCGTCACTGCGTCCCACGGGCACGATCGCCGCTTTGTCCGGACGCGCGCGTGCCGCAAGCGACATGTTTTCGGTCGTGCTGCGCGGCCGCGGCTGTCACGGCGCGTATCCGCACATGGGCATCGACACCGTCATCGGCGGCGCACAGATCCTCAGCGCCGTGCAGACGCTCGTCAGCCGCGAGACCGACCCGCTCGACAGCGTGGCGCTGACCATCGGCCACTTTGAAGCCGGCAGGGCCCGCAACGTCATCCCCGACACGGCGCGCTTCGACGGCATCATCCGCACGCTCACGCCGCAGACGCGGCTGAGGACGCGCGGGCGCTTCACCGAGCTGGTCGAAACGATGTCCAAAGCCCTGAGACTTGAGGCCGAAGTGACGATCATCCCCAGCTATCCGCCGATCATCAACGACCCGGCCGAGGCCGAGCGCGTGCGCTCCGTGGCCGGCGAACTGTTCGGCGCCGGGAACGTGATCATCCCCGAGTTCCCGCAGATGGGCGTGGACGATTTCGCCTATCTGGCCGAGAAAGTCCCCGGCTGCTACGCCGAGCTTGGCTGCCTGGCCCCGGACCGCAAGCCCGAGCCGCTCCACAGCCCGCGTTTCTTCCCCGACGAGAACTGCCTCCCCGCCGGCGCGGCCATGACCGCCGCGTGGGTGATGAGTGCGCGGTAGTTTTAGCACGGAAAATTCGTTACAGTGTTAAAAATCCTGAGTCATTGAGATGTTTTTCGCTGTAACGAAAAAACAACACAAAACGTGATATAATTTCGCTGTAACGAAAATTTGGCTAAAATCTGCCGAATCTTTCGTTACAGCGAATTTTTTTCTGGATGATTTGGGGGTGATGAGCGTGGAACTGATCGAGCGCGAATTGTATATGGAACGAATTCGTCCATTCATCGGCGACCGCGGCGCCGTAAAAGTGTTCACAGGCATCCGCCGCTGCGGTAAGTCGGTGATGATGGAGCTTGTCCGGCGTGAGCTGCTGCGGCGCGGCGTCCGCGACGAGCAGATCGTGGCGCTGAATTTTGAATCGCGCTCGGTTCCTGCGGTGGTCAGTGTGGAGGCCGCCTACGCGCATGTGAAGCACCGAGCTGGCGCCGGCGAACGCGTCTATCTGTTTTTTGACGAGGTCCAGGAACTGCCGGAGTGGGAAAAGCTTGTCAACGCCTGTCAGATCGACTTTGACAGCGATATTTATATCACCGGTTCCAATGCGCGGCTGCTCTCCGGCGAGCTGGCAACGTACCTGGGCGGACGGTATCGCGAGATCAGGATCTATCCGTTCTCATTTGCTGAGGTTATGGACATGCTGCGTCTCACCGGCGGCAAAACGGACGAACGGGAGGCGTTCCGGGCGTATCTGCGCTTTGGCGGTATGCCGCTCCTGTGGCGCGGAGATTTGCCGGACGAAGATAGGCTGGCCTGGCTGAGTGACATCTGCGATTCGATCGTGCTGAAAGACATTGCCGCGCGGAACAACGTGCGTTCTGTCGATCTGCTGCGACGAGTGCTCAATTTTCTTGTCGGGCACATGGGGCGGCTTTTCTCTGCTGCGTCGGTCGTGAAGTATCTGAAAAACGAGCGCCGCACGATCAGCGCCGAAACGCTCTACAACTATGTCGATTATGCCCGCGCGGCCTGTCTGATCCATACGGCACAGAGGGAAGACGTGAACGGGCGTGAACTGCTGAAGACGCAGGAGAAGATATTCCTGGCCGATCACGGTTTTCGCGAAGCTCTGATCGGCGGCAATGAGACCAACCTCGAGCAGACGCTCGAAAACATCGTATTCATGGAATTGCTGCGCCGCGGCTGGTCTGTAACCATTGGCGCGAAAGGGAGCCGGGAGATCGACTTTGTCGCCCGCAGGGGGAATGCCCGTGTCTACGTACAGGTGTGTTATCTGCTCGCAGCACCGGAAACGGTTGCCCGTGAGTTCGGTGCGCTTGAAAGCGTGGCCGATAATTATCCAAAGTATGTCGTCTCGCTTGACGAATTCGACATGGGGCGTAACGGCATCCGTCATCTGAACCTGCGCGACTTCCTGCTAAGGGAGAAGCTGGGATAAGCCGCTGCAT